>JANLRW010000278.1:0-3446 GCA_031361925.1 Sphingomonadales bacterium | reverse complement strand
GACGGCACCTGCGCCGCCTGGAGACCATGCTGCCGATGCAATATTCGGCGCTGACGTAATGGCGCAGTCGCGCAAAGAACTGGCTTATGAAGTCGGCGGTATGGGATATTCGCTGGTGGCGGTCGACTTGCTGGAAGTTGGTTCCCAAAAAGGACGCGAAAGCTACCGGTTTGAGGGCGAGGCTTTTGCTGGTGGTAATATCAACCGGTTTGGTGTGAAGTTCGAAGGCGAAGGCATATTTGGCGGTCGCATCGACGATCTGGAGCTGCAAGCGTTGTATTCACGTGCCATCGCGCCTTATTGGAATGTGCAAGCAGGCGTCCGCCACGACATCCGGCCCGACCCGTCAAGGACCTACCTTGTCGCGGGCGTCGAAGGTATCGCGCCTTACTGGTTCAAGATAAACGCTGCGACTTTCCTGTCTAACAAGGGCGAAGTCCGCGCTCGCGTAGAAGCATCCTATGACCAGCGCATCACGCAAGCGCTTATCTTGCAACCGCGCGTCGAAGCCAATATTGCATTTCAGGATATTCGCGCCATTGGCGTCGGGTCGGGCTTGACAGACTTTGAAGCGGGATTACGTCTGCGTTATGAAATCAGCCAAGAAGTTGCGCCTTATATCGGCGTTGAATGGCGCAAACAGACGGGCGCAACCGCCCGGTTTTCGCGGGGCTCAGGCGAAGATCCTGGCACAGTTAGTCTGGTTGCCGGGATAAGGATCTGGTTCTGAGCAGCAGACGAACCCGCATTCATTTAACCGCCAGCCGCATTCACAAATGGCTAGCGCTGATTATTGGCGCGCAACTGCTAATCTGGTTTACCAGCGGCGTCATCATGAGCTTCTTGCCTATCGAGCAAGTGCGCGGGGAGCATCTGGTCGACCGCGAGACGGTGATGACCATTCCCGCTGGGTTAGACTTTGCTGACCCGGCAAAGCTAACTGCCAGCGCAGGCGCGCCGGTCAAAGCGGTCAACTGGCACATGATGGGCGGTCGCGCGGTGGCCGAGGTGACGACCACTGGCGGCATAACGCTCTTTGATGCCCAAACGGGCGCGCTCATTCCGCCCGTCAGTGCAGCCCAAGCCACCGACATTGCGAACGCCGCTTGGAAATCTTCGCGCAAGCCGAACTCGAAAGCGTTGCGCGTTACAGCGGAAAGCCCCGAATACCGCGCCGCGCTCCCGGCATGGCGCATTGCCTATGATGATCCTGATACCACCAGCATTTTTGTTGCCGCCGATACCGGTAGGATTACGGCTGTCCGCACCGGCACTTGGCGGCTCTACGATTTCTTCTGGAGCCTGCACATCATGGATTGGAAGAACCACGAGAATTTCAACACATGGTGGCTTTTGAGCTTTGCTATCGGTGGTCTCATTCTTGGGCTTGCTGGCACTGTTTTGCTTTTCATCCGCTGGCCGTTTCGCAGAAAGCGTAAAACCAAGCTGGCAGATGGATATTGAGACGTTGGTCTCCCGAGCGCATAATTATTTTGCGGCAAGCAATGGGGCATAGTGTAGCGTGATGAAATTTCGCCGTCCCCGTTTCATTGGTTTCACGCGCGCAATGCTGGTTCTGCTGATGATCACATTGGCAGGGCGTTCCGATGCCAACTGCTCACCGATGGCTCCAGAGAGCGTCGCTCAGAGCCAGACGATCAAAAACTGCGCGGAAATGGGTGCTGAGCTGGCACGTCCGAAGCATTCATCTCCTACTCATCATTCGGATCAAAATCAGGCAGGGATGTGTCATCTCGGTTGTCCTGTCCTGCTATCGGCAGCTTTGACCAAGAATAGTGACGCAGGGCTATTTTCTCCAACATATATGCGTGAACCAGCGGCGTTGATGGTCGGCATATCCGACATACCGCTAACGCCGCCTCCACGATTTGGTTGAGTATTTTTCAATCGACCAAGAATAATGGAGAATATTATGAAAATGAAAATGTTAATCGGCGCAGTGGCGCTGACCTTGTCCGGCGCGGCCTTTGCTGCAGAGCCGCCTGCTCCCAAAAAGGAATGCTGCTGCAAAAAGGGTGAGGACGGCAAAATGGCTTGCTGTAAAGACGAAGCCACGGGCACCGAAAAGTCCGGTCATGAAGGTCATGATATGGGCGATATGAAAACCAAATAACCGTGACGGTTCGGGGGCGGCTATGTCGCCCCCGAACATTAACGCACCGTAATGATGGAGTTCACCGATGAAAAAACTAATTCTCACGCTTGCCCTGCTTTCGACACCGGCAATGGCGGCAAATGATATCGTGATGCACCGTGATCCTGGCTGCGGCTGCTGCGAAAAATGGGCCGCCGAAGTGCGGCAGAAATTCGGTCGCGCCGTAAAGATCGTCGATGATGCCAATCGCGTCGCACTTCACAGGCGGTTGGGTATGCCAGCCAATCTGGCGTCGTGCCACACTGCCATTATCGACGGGATAGCATTTGAAGGGCATGTTCCCGTGGCCGATATGAAGCGGATATTGGCAGCGAAGCCCGCTGGCATTAGTGGGCTGGCCGTTGCCGGTATGCCATTAGGATCTGTCGGCATGGAAGCACCCGGCTACCCGGCTGATCACTATAATGTCATCGCCTTCGGGTCGGGCAAGACGAGTGTGTTTGCGCGGCACTGAAGCGCAACCCTGTTCAATCGCAGCGCATTCATCACGACCGTCAACGACGATAGCGCCATCGCCGCGCCTGCAACCATGGGCGACATCAGGATGCCGTCACCGGCCATCGCAACCTTCGCGCCCGAGGCTTTGAGTTCAACGGCGATGTGTGCCTTATCGTCTGGCTTGAGCTCGGCATGGACGCCGTCGAGTCCGGCAACGGCGTCGGCGACGACCGGCGCGGTCGTCGGACTATCACCGGTCATCTTGCTATGGTCCTAAGGTGAAACCGATTGTGCCCCCACTTGCTATCGCTTCATGTGGCAAAGCCAAGCTATCAACACGATCTCCGTTAATCGAAAGCTTCTTAAGCCTATCGCCTGAACCATGTAATATAATCGACAACCGTTGTTTACCAGGCGCATCAATGGTCGCGCGCCTTACCATTGGTAGGCCGACGACATAAGTTCCGCTTGCGGGTTGCGCCGGATAGAAACCGAGCGTTGCAAAAATATACCAGGCGCTCATTTGCCCGGCATCTTCGTTCCCGATGATCCCGTCGGGGGTATCATTGTAGAACTGCCGTGCGATGCGATGAACCAGCCAGCCGCCGTGAAAGGTTACATCGCCAAGGTTGAACAGGCACCGGATGCGGTTTGCGCCATCGATACGGTCAAACACCAGCAACGGTTCGGCGGCATCGATAATTTCGAAGCTGCCAATGCGGAGCGCAGGGGCGTCGCGCCGCATCGCAATCAGGCGGCGGGCGAGATGCAAAACGGCATCAGAGCCCCGCTCTTGGGTATCGACCGAAAGTGCCGTGTGGCGCGGATCAAC
>JANLRW010000256.1:0-2517 GCA_031361925.1 Sphingomonadales bacterium | reverse complement strand
GTTGATAACATATTCGTCGCCGTCACGCACCGCCTTGGTCTGCGCGCTGCCAAGGTCGGAGCCATGCTCTGGTTCGGAGAAACCCTGACACCAAATTTCTTCGGCGGACAGCATCGGCTTGATATAACGGCGCTTGTCCTCCTCACGCCCGATGTCGAGCAACAACGGCCCGGTCCAGCCGTTACCGATGGCGTTAATCATGATCGGCGCGTCGTGGCTTTTCATGATCCGCGTGGCGATGCGCTGATATTCGGGGTGCATCCCGTAACCGCCATATTCGGTCGGCCAAGACATTCCAAAATAGCCCGCTTCGTAAACCTTGCGCTGCCAGTCACGCAGGAAATCGAACTGCTGATCGGTGGACACTTCCATGAAAGTCAGCGGCAACATGAAGCCCGGATCGCGGACCGAATTTTCGGCAAACCACGCGTCGCACTGCTTTTCAAAATCGGCTAATTCTTGGGGGCTCGGTTTGCTCATGGCGATTCCTCTCGAATGTTTAATTGCGCGATTAAAGAAGCGATTGCAAGGCCTCCGCGTAGCGGATTCAAAAGTTTGGCGCGACGCCTTTCAGGCGACGCATGGCGCGAAGGCACAAAGACACGAAGAAGTTTAGTCTTTGCGGCTTCTTTCCTTTGCGCCTTGCAAGTCCGAAGGGCTTGCCCAAAACTTACTACGTCGAAAGCTTTTTGAACGGCCCCATTTCGCCGAGAAATTCAATTTCGCGCTCCATCGCCTGGGTTTCACGTTCGAGAAAATCCGCGACTGCGTCACGGAAGCCTGGATTGGCGATATAATGCGCAGAATAGGTCGGCACAGCCTCATAACCCCGTGCAAGCTTATGCTCGCCCTGCGCGCCTGCTTCTACACGCGGCAGGCCGTGGGCGATGGCGTAATCGATGGCCTGATAATAACACAGTTCGAAATGCAGGAACGGCACGTCGCGGGTGCAGCCCCAGTACCGCCCGTAGAGGCAATCGGGGCTAACGAAGTTGAGCGCGCCTGCGATTGGACGGTCGCCGTCATAGGCGAGGAAGAGGACAATGCTGCCGGACATGCTCTCGCCGATGATGTCGAAGAACGAACGCGTTAGATAGGGCTGGCCCCATTTGCGCGCGCCGGTGTCCTGATAGAATATCCAGAAGGCGTCCCACATATCGGACGTGATGTCCGCGCCCGATATCTGCTCGATGCGGACTGCGCTCGCCGCCCCAGCGCGTTCCTTGCGGATGGCTTTGCGCTTGCGCGAGGATAGTGCCGTGAGGAAGCCGTCAAAATCGGCATAGTCGCGGTTCTGCCAGTGGAATTGCGTGCCGATCCGCGTCAGCCAACCGGCGGCACGGAATTGGTCTAGCTCGGCCTCTTCGACAAAGGTCGCGTGGGCAGACGAAAGGCCGTTACGGTTGAGTATCGTTTCGACCGCGCCGAGCAATGCTGGCGCGAGCGCGGGATCGCGCAACAGCAACCTCGGCCCTGGCACCGGCGAGAACGGCGCAGCAATCTGCAGCTTGGGATAATAACGCCCGCCAGCGCGCTCGAACGCGTCGGCCCAGTGATGGTCGAACACATACTCGCCCTGGCTATGCGACTTGAGATAGGCGGGGAGTGCGGCAGCAGGTACGCCGTCCGCGTCGCGAATGACGATAGGCGAAGGCGACCAGCCGGTGCCGGGGCCAACGCTGCCCGATTCCGCCAGCGCCGTGAGGAAAGCATGGCTAACAAACGGATTGCCGCGCGGGTTGAGCGCATCCCACTGATCGGCGGGGATATCGCCAACCTTGCTCAAAAGTTCGGCGGTGACGCCGTCCGCCATTAAGCCGCGCGGACCTTTACAACCGCATCAATCTCGACCGTCGCATCGCGCGGCAGGACCGGCACCGACACCGCAGCGCGCGCATGTTTGCCCGCATCACCGAACACCGCTTCCATCAGGTCCTATGCGCCGTTGGCGGCTTCGTGTTGGTCGGTGAAGTCGGGTTCCGACGCGATGAAGACACCCAGTTTGACGATACGCTCGACGCGGTTCAAATCGCCGCCGAGTGCCGCCTTCATTTGCGCGATCAGCATGATGGCGCAGGCGCGCGCTGCCACCTTGGCATCCTCCAGATTGCGTGTGTCGTTTACCCGGCCAGTCAGCACCTTGCCGTCAACGAATGGCAATTGCCCCGAAATGAACAGCATGCCGTTTGCCTCAACTGCGGGCACATAGGACGCAACGGGTGCAGCGGGTTCGGGAAGGGTGATGCCCAGTTCGGCCAATTTTGCTTCGATCATGATGCTACCTTTTCCAATGTGGGTGCTGGCGTGTTTGCCACCAGCTTGTCCCTGATCCAATGTTCAGCGTCGGCCCAGCGGTCCAGCCTTGCGTGCGCAGCTTTCGATGAATTCACTCGCTCCCAGAGCAAAGGCTCGCCGACAAAATGCAGGCGCCAGACATGGGGGTGATGTTCGCCAACCGAATCATGCTGGTGCCCCAGATCATCGACGAAAACCGCGACGCTGGGCTTATATTCTTCG
>JANLRW010000227.1:0-3264 GCA_031361925.1 Sphingomonadales bacterium | reverse complement strand
CCCCGTTCGTCCGCACGAGGCCCTGTTCGTTGTACACGCGGACGGTGATCGTCGCCATCGGGCCGTAATGCGGGTTCGATGCCGCGTTGCAGATGAGGATGTCGACTTTGCCGAATGCTTTGCGGGTTTCATCAACCAGGTTTTGCAGGCTCTCCTTCGATGACAGGCTCGACGCGACCGCAATCGCGGCACCGTGATGCTTGGCGTTGATACCCGCCGCAACCTCTTCGCATGGTCCGATATTTCGGCTGGAAATCGCCACCTTCGCCCCGTGACCGGCCATTTCCTCGGCAATCGCTTGGCCGATGCCACGCGACGAACCGGTGATGATCGCGACTTTGCCAGTCAAATCGAATAACGACATTTTTCTCTCCTATGCTCCGGCTTTAACCGCGAAGCTCCACGCTGCATCGGCCAGCGGCTGGACGCGTTCCGCCATCGCCTGCGCATGTGCCGAATTAGCCGTGCCATCGATAACACGCTTTTTGATGCCTTGAATGATTCCCGCCAACCGGAAGAAATTATACGCGAAATACCAGTTCATATCAGGCACGCCGTCACGGCCGGTGGCGGCGCAATAACGCTGCGTCATTTCGTCTAATTCGGGAATACCGAGGCTCGTTCGATCAATGTCCATGATGCCGGACCGCCCGCCATTTTCGGTAACCCACGCCATCGCGACATAGGTGAAGTCGGCGAGCGGATCGCCCAGTGTCGACAATTCCCAGTCGAGCACCGCGACGACCTTGGCCTGCGCGGCATCGAAAATCATGTTGTCGATGCGGTAGTCGCCGTGAACAACGCTAGTCCGTGTCTGTTCAGGAAGCGTTTTAGGCAGCCATTCGATCAGCCGCTCCATTTCGGGCATCACTTCGGTTTCGGCGAGCCTATATTGCTTGGTCCAGCGGGCAACCTGGCGTTCGAAATAATTGCCGGGCTTGCCAAAATCCGAAAGCCCAGCCGCTTCGACATCAATGTTGTGCAAGGCCGCCAGCGTATCGATCATCGCTTCATACGTCGCGCGGCGCTCGGGCGGGTTAGACCCCGGCATCGCGCCGTCCCAGATCGTGCGGCCTTCGACCATATCCATGATATAGAACCAGCTGCCGATGACGCTGTCGTCGGTGCACAGGCCGAAGGGTTTGGCGACCGGAAAGCCCGTCGGGTGAAGCCCGGCGATGACCTTATATTCACGGTCCACCGCGTGCGCGCTGGGTAGTAGCACGCCCAATGGCTTGCGACGGAGCACATAGGAGCCGCTTTTAGCATTTAGCCGGTAGGTCGGGTTCGATTGTCCGCCGGCAAATTTCAATGCCTCGACCGGGCCTTCAAAACCAGCGACATTTCCGGCCATCCATTCGGCGATTTTGCGCTCGTCGAGAATATCCGCGCCGGTCGGGGCGACAGTGCCGGTAAAGGCAGCTTGGGCATCGATTGGCGTAAGGTCGGTCATTGGTCGAACACGATTACCGACCGGGCGGCGTCGCCGCGTTTCATCTGCTCAAAGCCCTCGTTAATCCGCTCCAACGGAATGGTCTCCGAAATGATGCTGTCGAGATCGAGCAGCCCGCGCATATAGAAATCGACGAGGCGCGGAATATCGACGGGGAAACGGTTGCCGCCCATGATAGCGCCCTGCAGTTTCTTGCCGGAGAGCAGGTCCATTGCCGACAAGCCAACGCTGTGCTGCAATGGCATCATGCCCAAAATCGTCGCAGTGCCGCCGCGTTTGAGCGACTTGACAGCAAGTTCGCCCGAGGCCGGGCGGCCAACGGCCTCAATCGCATGATCGACGCCGCCTTTAGTGAGTTCCTGAATTTGCTTGGCCGCATCATCGGCCATCGCATCAACGACATCGGTGGCACCCAGCTTCATCGCGAGCGCGCGTTTTTCAGGAATCGGATCGGCGGCGATGATCCGGCCTGCGCCGGCAATCTTCGCGGCGTTGATCGTGGCGAGACCAACCCCGCCGCAGCCAATGACGGCCACGGTTTCACCAGGCGTTACCTTGCACGCGTTGAAAATAGTACCCGCACCCGTGGTTACCGCACAACCGATCACCGACGCTTGCGGCAACGGCATTTCGGGATTGATCGCAACGCAGGCATGTTCGTGGATGAGCATCATTTCGGCATAAGCAGACAGGTTCAGCATTTGCGCAACCGGTGATCCGTCTGGCCGGGTCAGGCGCGGCGGTTCGCCCTGCTTGCGCCGTGTTTCTGCGCCAAGACACAGCGACATCCGCCCAGTCACGCAATATTCGCAGTGACCGCAGAATGCGGACAAACAAGTGATAACAGCATCGCCGACCTTGACCGTCCGAACTTCGCTGCCCACCGCCTCCACAATCCCCGCCGCCTCGTGCCCCGGAATAGCGGGCAGGGGATGCGGATAGGTGCCTTCGATAAAGTGCAGGTCGCTATGGCAAAGCCCGCAGGCCGCAGTGCGGATCAGCACCTCATGCGGCCCGGGGTTCGATATGTTGACCTGTTCAATAACCAGCGGCTTGCCAGCCTCGATTAAGACGGCAGCTTTCAACGTGTTGCCCCCATATCGCCGCTTGAAAGCGATGCCTTATCGCGCGGACCGTGTTTGCCCAATTCCATCCGTGCAATCGCCCGCGAGTGGACCTCGTCGGGACCATCGGCGAGACGCAAGGTCCGCTGATGCGCGTAAGCCGAGGCCAGCCCATAATCGTCGGATACACCGCCGCCGCCATGCGCCTGAATCGCATCGTCGATGATTTTCAGTGCCATGTTCGGGGCCTGCACCTTGATCATCGCAATTTCACCAGCCGCCGCCTTGTTGCCGACAGTGTCCATCATTTGCGCCGCCTTAAGGCAAAGCAAGCGAGTCATTTCGATGTCGATCCGCGCGCGCGCGATACGCTCTTCCCAAACCGAGAATTCGGAAATCTTGCGGCCGAATGCGGTGCGGGTGGAGAGGCGCTTGACCATCTTTTCCAGAGCGACTTCGGCGGTGCCGATGGTGCGCATGCAGTGGTGAATACGGCCAGGTCCAAGGCGGCCTTGCGCAATCTCGAAGCCGCGTCCTTCGCCGAGCAGCATATTGGCAGCAGGGATCCGAACGTCCTTGAGTTCGATTTCCATATGGCCATGCGGCGCATCGTCGTAGCCAAATACCGACAACGGGCGCAGCACACGGATGCCCGCGGTCTGTGCTGGCACCAGGATCATCGACTGCTGCTGATGCGAAGCCGCGTCGGGATCAGTCTTGCCCATCACGATATACAGCTTGCAGCGC
>JANLRW010000206.1:0-1527 GCA_031361925.1 Sphingomonadales bacterium | reverse complement strand
TCATCCACCGACAATGTCGTTTGCGTGAGGAAAGCCAGATTTTCTGGATTGGCTGGTCGTAGTTCGGCAGCATCCTCGACGGTTTCCACCAACGTCATCGCGCCATCGGGAACTTGCCCAAATGTTCCAACCACTTCGGGGTGCCCTGCGTGGCCGATGAAAATGATATGGCGGCCAATATCAACCTGCCGTTCAGCCTGCCTATGGACCTTTGAGACCAAAGGACAGGTGGCATCGAAATAAGCCAGCCCGCGCGCCTGCGCATCGGCGGGCACCGATTTGGGCACACCATGTGCGGAAAACACCACATGGCCGCCATCGGGAACCTCGTCGAGTTCTTCGACAAAAACCGCGCCCTTGGCTTTCAAGCTATCGACGACAAATCGGTTGTGGACAATCTCGTGACGGACATAGACAGGGCTGCCATGCTGTTCGAGCGCCAGCTCAACGATCTTGATCGCGCGGTCAACACCAGCGCAAAAACCGCGTGGTGCGGCAAGGAGGAGCTTCATCGGGCGCTTCGGGACGGGCTGTTCAGTCATCGGCAATGTCCTTTAGGTAAAGTCGCCGCTCTCGCCAAGGCCTTTCCCCTGTTGCGTGTCGCACGGTGCAACGATAAGGACAGGTCATATTGTTCGCGCTGGCGGCAAAGATAAGAAGACTTGAGGAAATTCCCATATGAAAATCACCGTCCTTGCCCTGGCCGTCACCGTTGCTTGCGGCGTGCTTGCGGGTTGCAGCCGCGATGGTGAGCTAGACATCAGCTCGGGCGTCGGGATAAGCACAACCCGGTCGGGTTGCCCGGTAGTCGCTGTCCCCGATGGCACTGGCGACATCACCATGTTCAGCCCGACAAACAGCCAAGACGCCAGCGCAATCGACGTGGTTGCAACGATTACCAATGTTCGCCCAACGTGCAACGAGGGTGGCGAAAAGATTTTCTCGCAAGCAAGTTTCGACGTGCAGGCGCGACGTAATGATATCCGTGGCGCACGGACGGTGACGGTGCCTTATTTCACGAGCGTCGTGCAGGGCGGGAGTGCGGTTGTCGCCAAACGTATTGGCCAAGTTACGTTGCAATTCGCCGATGGCCAACCGCGGGCAACGGGGACCGGCCAAGCATCGAGTTATATCGACGGTGCAGCTGCGCGTTTGCCAGCCGATATTGTCGCAAAGATTACCAAGAAGCGCAAACCCGGTGATACCGACGCAGCGCTCGACCCGCTGGCCGACCCTGAAGTCCGCGCAGCCGTGGTCCGATCAAGCTTTGAAATGTTGATCGGATTTCAGCTGACCGAGGATCAGCTAAAGTATAACGTAACGCGTTAGTATAGCGCCAAAATTCGGGCTTTGCCGTGACCATTTTTACCAAATTCTCAGCGCATGTGAATAATGCGCTGGATGCGCTCGTTGTTTCGGGCGCGCTGCCCGCCGATCTTGACCGTATTAATGTGACGGTTGAGCCGCCGCGCGATGCCAGCCACGGTGATCTGTCAACCAACGCCGCGATGGTGCTGGCAAAACCAG
>JANLRW010000192.1:0-7139 GCA_031361925.1 Sphingomonadales bacterium | reverse complement strand
GCATCGCGGCCCGCCAGCGCCGCCGTCCGAACGTCCGCCATGCCACTGCTCTGAGCAAACATGGGGAGCGGCCGCATCAAGGCCGCTCCGGCCCCCAACATCGCCGCCCCTCTGATGATGTCGCGACGCAGCATTTTGCTTATTTGCCTATCGTCCATGCCGCTTCTCCATATCGCTTGTGTGAACCACAGTTTTGGCCGAATATTTGGATAAGGCAAGTGGCTAAGCTGCCACCGACGCACCGCAAAAAGAAGGACCGTCAATGACCGAATTCCGCACCCCTTATCCACCCATCGAGCCTTACGAAACCGGGATACTGGACGTCGGCGATGGCCATCAGGTCTATTACGAACGCTCAGGCAAACGCGGCGGCAAGCCTGCGGTTTTCCTTCACGGCGGGCCCGGCGGCGGGGTGTCGCCGTCGCACCGGCAGCTGTTCGATCCGGCAGTCTATGACGTAATGCTATTCGACCAGCGCGGCTGCGGTCGTTCGACGCCTTATGCCTCGCTTGAGGCCAATACGACATGGCATCTGATCGCCGATATTGAGCGCTTGCGCGAACTGGCCGGCGTTGAGAAATGGCTGGTGTTCGGCGGCTCGTGGGGATCGACGCTGGCGCTGGCCTATGCGCAGAAGCACCCGGATCGCGTGAGGGCGCTAATCCTGCGCGGTGTTTATACGATGACGCAGCCTGAGCTTGACTGGTATTACCAGTTCGGCGTCTCCGAAATGCACCCCGAAAAATGGGAGCGCTTTGTCTCCCCAATTCCGGCCAGCAAGCGCGGCGACATGTTGGCCGCGTATCATGAAATCCTGACCGGAGACGACGAGGCCGCTCGAAACGAAGCAGCAAAGGCATGGACAATCTGGGAAGGAGAGACGATCACCCTGCTCCCCGACGAAGCCTTTTCAGCGCCTTTTCGCGACGGCCACTATGCGCTCGCCTTCGCGCGCATAGAAACGCATTATTTTATCAACAAAGGCTGGATGGACGAAGGCCAGTTGCTGCGTGATGCTGGGTGGCTGGCGGGAATCCCCGGAACAATCGTCCACGGCCGTTACGATATGCCCTGCCCCGCGCGTTACGCTTATGCGCTCCACAAGGCATGGCCCGATGCCGATTTCCAGCTAGTCGAAGGCGCAGGTCACGCCTATTCCGAACCGGGCATTTTGGACCAGCTCGTCAGGGCGACGGACCGGTTTGCCAAAGACTGAGGCACCGCCGTTTCGGCACAAGCTTCCACTTTTTTCGCATGTGATGTTGTAACGTGCGCCGAATCGTGCCACATAAGTCAGGCAAATGACGCAAGTATGGACAAAATGGCGCTGGGACGGGCTCGGTTTGAGCATTGCCGGGCTGTGCCTGGTGCACTGCCTTGCGACCACCGTATTGCTGGTTTTTCTGGCGTCGGCGGGCGGGTTATTGCTTGACCCGGTCGTCCACGAAGTCGGGCTTTTCTTCGCTATCATCTTCGGTGTTCTAGCGCTGGGCAAGGGTTTGTGGGAGCACGGCTTCATCATGCCAGCGGCGATTGGGGCGTTGGGTATCGGCATGATGGCAGGCGCGCTGACGCTGCCGCACGGCGGCACCGAGATATTGTGGACAATAGTCGGCGTGGGTGTGCTTGCGCTAGGACACGACCTTAACCACCGCGCCTCGAATTAGGCCTTAGCTCCGCACCAGCGCGGCAAAGGTTTCAAGCACCCATTGATGCACCAACCTGATCGACGGCTGGTTGCGCAAATCGCGGTGAACAATCAGCCATGGGTTACGCGGCGGCGGTGTGCTTCGGGCATCGACCTCGACCAGCGATGGTTCGCGCTGCGCAATGGCTTTGGGCAGCAAGGCTATGCCCGCCCCCGCCAGCGCGGCGGACATCAGTCCGCGTGTGCTGCCGGTGCGCATCGCTAAGGACGCGCGCAACCCAATTCCCTGCAACCAATCGAGTTCAGGCAGGCGGCCATAGCTGTCGTCGTAAACCAGCAGCCGTTCGCGCGCCAGATCGAGCGTCGCCGGATCGCGTCCGACCAGATAGTGCGCCGACGCAAAGAAGCCGAGATGCAGCGTCGGCATTTTGCGGATGATCAGGCTTGCGCCTTCGGGCCGCGACATACGCACGGCGAGGTCGGCGTCGCGGGCCGCGAGGCTGACGACATCACCCTGTGATTGAAGATGCAGCGGAAAGTCGCCGCCCTTTGCCCAAAGCAACGGCAACGCAGGCGCGAGAACATCCGAGATCACGAACTCGGTCGCCGATAGCCGCACTGGCAACGTGCCGCCCTGATCCCTCAACCCATCGGCCAGCCGCGAAACACGCGCCAATTGCTCCGATAACGGCTCGGCGGATTTCGCAATCTCTTCACCATGCCGGGTTAGCCGCGTCCCTTTTGCCTGCCGGTCAACCAACCGCAGCTTGAGCGCGACTTCCAGCGACTCGATACGCCGCGAGATTGTCGAAATCGCCACACCGCGCCGTTTCGCGGCAGCGCTCAGCGAACCTGCGCGCCAGATCGCGATCAAGTCATCAAGGTCGCGCGGATCAAGCATGTTTTGCAAAAACGGACATTTGATTTGCAATATCGCGCATTTATGTTGCCACCGCAATCAGAGACATTGGCGGCCTGAAAAAGGAGACTGCCCATGTTCCGTTTGACCACTATCGCTGTTGCCTGCGCCGCGTCGCTTGCCTTCGCGCCTGCTGCATTGACGCAGGACAAACCTGCCGAGGTGCCCGTTGCCACCATCGTCACAATCAAAACACCAGCGGGAATCAACCGCACGATGCTTGGTGCAGGCTTCAAACAAGCGGTGCCGGTCTATGAAAAGGTCCCCGGGCTGCTGCGCAAATATTTTATCGCCAATGGCGACAGCTTCGGCGGCATGTATCTGTGGAAAAACCGCGCCGCTGCTGAAGCATGGTATAGCGACGCATGGCGTGCCAAAGCCAAGGCGACCTATGGCAGCGACCCACAGTTGACCTATTTCGATGTTCCCGTGCAGATCGACAATGCCGCAAAATGATGCAGCAACTGACCTTCCTCAAGCCGGGCGTATTTGAATGGCACGAAGTGGCCTTGCCGAAAATCCTATCTGCTACCGACGCAATCGTCCGCCCGCTGGCAGTCGCGCGCTGCGATCTCGACCTCTACATCTCCACTGGCTTCGTTCCTTTCCCCGGACCGTTTGCGTTCGGACATGAAATGGTCGGCGAAGTTATTGATGCGGGCGAAAACGCAGGCGTTATCCTCGGGCAGCGAGTCGTGGTCCCGTTCCAGATAAGCTGCGGCCAGTGCGTCTCGTGCAAGCGCGGCTTCACTGCTTCGTGCGAGGCCGTGCCGCCATATTCCGCCTTTGGTCTCGGCGGCGGGCGAACCGAATATGGCGGCGCGCTGTCGGACGCGATCCGGGTGCCCTATGCCGATTTCATGCTTGTGCCGTTGCCCGAAGGGGTCGACCCGATTGTCGCCGCCAGCGCCGCCGACAATATCCCTGATGGGTGGCGCGCGGTTGCGCCGCAACTGGCCGAATATCCCGGTGCCGCGGTGCTGGTTGTAGGCGGCCTTGCGCAGAGCGTGGGGCTTTATGCTGCGGGCGCGGCGGTGGCGCTGGGCGCAGGGCGTGTGCTTTATCTCGACGACAACGAAGCCAACCGTAACCGCGCGGTGGCTATGGGCGCAGAAGCTGCTCCTGTTGCGCTGGCGGAAGGCCGCGCGCCCGATGAGCATTTCGAAATCGTCGTAGAGGCCGCCGGAGCGCCCGATGCACTCGCCTTCGCCATCCGTTCGTGCAAGCCCAATGGCGTGGTCACCAGCGTCGCGATGCATCTGGGCAGCACCACTCCGGTGCCGCTCACGCAGGCCTATTATAAAGGCCTCAATTTCCACACCAGCCGTGCCAGCGCGCGTAAATGGCTGCCAGACGTCATGCATTGCATCGCCTGTGGCAAGCTGCATCCCGAGCATGTCACGCACCGCGTCCTGCCCTTTGCCGAAGCCGCCGATGCAATGACCGATATGGGGCCAAAGCTGGTTTTTACCCCTGACTAGCGGTGCGACTTGCTAATCAGGCACCATGTGCTTAAATTCACGGCATGGCAGCACATCATCATCACGAGCAGGGCGGCACCGCGCTTGCCAACGCAGCACAGGCCGCACTTATCGACCAAGGCGAACAATGGACCGATATGCGGTCCGACATTTTCGCTGTGCTCGCGACCTATGAAAAGCCAGCCTCTGCCTATGACATAGCGGATCAGGTTTCGAAGAAACGCGGGAAGCGCGTTGCGCCCAACAGCGTTTACCGAATCCTCGACCTGTTCGTCGCGACCAACCTCGCGCGCCGGGTGGAGAGCGCCAATGCCTATCTCGCCAACTCGCATCCCGGATGTTTACACGACTGTATCTTCCTGATTTGCGATAGCTGCGGCACCGCTACGCATATCGACGACGACCGATTGTCGGGCAGCGTCCGTGCCGCTGCCGAAGGTGCCGGATTTGCCGAAGTCCGCCCAGTCATCGAAGTGCGCGGCAAATGCGCCGATTGCGATTGACCGTTTCTGACTGACAGCGCGTATTTTCGGCGCTAAAGCTGTGTCTTATGAACGATAAGCCAAATACGCCGTTGCTCGATACGGTCCATATTCCTGCCGATTTGCGCGAGTTACAGGTTTCGCAGCTGCGCCAGCTTGCCGACGAACTGCGCGCCGAAACCATTTCCGCCGTTTCCGTCACCGGCGGGCATCTCGGCGCGGGCCTTGGCGTGGTCGAGCTGACGACCGCCATCCACTATGTTTTCGATACCCCGCGCGACCGTTTGGTCTGGGACGTCGGCCATCAGTGCTATCCGCATAAGATTTTAACGGGCAGGCGGGACCGAATTCGTACACTGCGCACTGGCGGCGGGCTGTCGGGTTTCACCAAGCGCAGCGAGAGCGAATATGACCCGTTCGGCGCGGCGCATAGCTCGACCTCGATTTCAGCGGCACTCGGCTTTGCAGTGGCGAACAAAATGGCGGGGCAGCCGGGCAAGGCGATAGCGGTGATCGGTGACGGCGCAATGAGCGCGGGCATGGCCTATGAGGCGATGAACAACGCTCAGGCAGCGGGTAACCGGCTCGTGGTCATCCTCAACGACAACGACATGTCGATTGCGCCGCCAGTGGGCGGCCTGTCGGCATATTTGTCGCGATTGGTATCGTCGAGCGAGTATCTGGGCCTGCGCAGTTTTGCCAGTAAGTTGGCAAAGAAGGTTTCACGCCGGATTTACACCGCCGCATCCAAGGCCGAAGAATATGCACGCGGCATGGCGATGGGTGGGACACTGTTCGAAGAGCTTGGGTTTTATTATGTCGGCCCCATTGATGGCCATAATCTCGACCAGTTGATCCCGGTGCTCGAAAATGTCCGCGACAATGCCGAAGGTCCCGTGCTGATCCATGTCGTCACGCAAAAGGGCAAAGGCTATGCCCCAGCCGAGGCCGCCGACGACAAATATCACGGCGTCGTCAAATTCGATGTGATCACTGGCAAGCAGGATAAAGGTCCCGGCGGCGGTCCGCCCGCCTACCAGAATGTCTTTGGCGAAACGCTGGCGAAGCTTGCCGAGACTGACCCCAAAATTTGCGCGATTACCGCCGCTATGCCGGGAGGCACCGGTGTCGATAAATTCGCAGCGGCCCACCCCGACCGCGCTTTCGACGTCGGCATTGCTGAACAGCACGGCGTCACTTTTGCCGCCGGATTGGCGGCGCAAGGGATGCGGCCGTTCTGCGCGATTTATTCGACGTTCCTGCAACGCGCATACGACCAAGTCGTGCACGATGTCGCGATCCAGAACCTTCCCGTGCGCTTTGCCATCGACCGCGCTGGTCTGGTCGGCGCGGATGGCAGCACGCACGCCGGATCGTTCGATGTCACCTATCTTGCGACGCTCCCCAACTTCGTTGTGATGTCGCCCGCCGATGAAGCCGAATTGGTCCACATGACCTATACCGCCGCACTCCATGACAGCGGCCCGATTGCCTTTCGCTATCCGCGCGGCAATGGCACCGGCGTCACCATGCCCGAGGTTCCGGTTGCGCTTGAAATCGGCAAAGGCCGCATAGTCCGTGAGGGCAAGAAGGTCGCGATCCTCTCGCTCGGTACGCGTCTGGCCGAGGCGCTCAAAGCCGCTGATACGCTCGACGCCAAGGGGCTGAGCGCCACGGTTGCCGACCTTCGTTTCGCCAAGCCACTTGACGAAGACATGATCCGCCACCTGATTGCCACGCACGAGGTCGTGATCACCGTCGAGGAAGCCGCCATCGGCGGCCTCGGCGCGCATGTCCTGACGCTGGCAAGTGACCTCGGGCTGATGGACGCTGGGCTCAAAATCCGCACGATGCGGCTACCCGATATCTTCCAGGACCATGATAATCCGCAAAAACAATATGACGAAGCGGGCCTGAACGCACCGCAGATTGTCGAGACTGTGCTGAAAGCACTGCGCCACAACAGCGCAGGCGTGGAGGAAGCGAGCGTGCGGGCCTGATGGCGCTGTCCGCGCGGGATTTACCCGAGCGCGAGAAACAGGTTCTCCGGCTCTTGCTTGCCGGCCATGGCGCGAAAAGCATCGGCCGCGCGCTTGGATTATCGACCAATGTCGTCAACGAACGTCTGCGCGACAGCCGCAGAAAACTGGGCGTGGGCAGCAGCCGCGAAGCGGCACGAGCGCTTGCTTTGGTCGAGGCAGCAACTCCCAATAATTTTGGGAACAAGCCATTTGGGATTGCACCTCAACCCTTGCAACCGGACGGAGCGCCCATCACCTCTTTTCAGAAAGGACTGATTGTGACGACACTATCCGCCATATTACTTGCCGGTGCCGCTTTATTCTATGCCGCGTCGTCGGCACCGGTCGGCCCCCCGGCCGTGACATCGACTACCCCTGCCGATGGCAGCATTGTACCGACCGGTCTCTATGTCCTGAAGGTCACGTATGACCGCCCGATGGCCCCGCGAAGCTTTTCGTTCGTCCAAGCCAGCGCCGACAGCTATCCAATATGCGATAACAAACCGAAGCAGTCTGCCGATGGCCGCAGCTTTACCCTGGCCTGTACAGCCAAGCCGAATGGCCGGTATGAAATCTGGTTCAACCGGG
>JANLRW010000138.1:0-9900 GCA_031361925.1 Sphingomonadales bacterium | reverse complement strand
GACAATTCGGCAGGCGTTGATTGTTCGGATAATGAAGTCAATATCAAGATCGCGCTTAACGCCGAGATGCGCGCCGGCAAGCTGAAAGAGCCAGCACGCAATGTGCTGCTCGCCAGCATGACCGATGCAGTGGCAGAGCTTGTACTTGAGGACAACCGCTTGCAGACACTCGCGCTTTCGATTGCCGAAACTGGCGGGGCAGGCGACTTGCCCGCTTATGTGCGTCTCATCGAAACCTTTGAAAGCACAGGCCGTCTCGACCGCGTTGTCGAGGGCCTTGCAGGCAACGAAGAACTTTTCCGCCGCGCCAGCGAAGGTCACGGCCTGACCCGACCCGAGCTGGCGGTATTGCTATCGACGGCGAAACTCGCGGCACAGGACGGGGTTGAAGACGCGCCATTAGCGCTTGATATTTCGATGGAAAGCGAACTGATGGCTGCGTTTCCGGCAGCGATGGTCGCCAAGCATAAGGCTGCAATCCTGTCGCACCGGCTGCGTAAGGAAATCATCGCGACCAAACTTGCCAACCGTATGGTCAACCGGTTGGGGCTGCTCCATCCGTTTGAACTTGCCGAAGAAGAAGGATGCAGCCTTGCCGATGTTGCGGCGGCCTTCGCAATTGCAGAGCGGATTTATGACCTGCCAAAGCTTTGGCAATCACTCGACACCGCAGAGATGGCTGAATCGACGCGATTGATGCTGTTCAACCAGACTGCGGTCGAAACACGTGCGCAGATGGCTGACATCATCCGCAATGCGCATGAGGGCCGCGATGTGGGCGCTGCCACTGCGCTCTATGCGCCGGTGGTGGACAAGCTTTCAGCTGTGCTCGACAGCCTTTTGCCCGACGATATCCGGGCACAAACAACAGGCTTTGGCAAGCGGCTGGTTGACGCCGGCGCGCCTCGCAAAATTGCCGACCGGCTCGTCCGCATGGCGCAGCTTGACGGCGCAATTGGCCTTGCCGCATTATCAGCCGAGCAAAAGGCAGATATTACCACGCTAACGCAGGCCTTTACCGCTGTCGGTGACGCGCTTGGCATCGGCTGGGCGCAGGGTGCAGCCATGCAGATGGACCCGCATGACCCGTGGGAGCGTTTGCTTGTTGCGGGGCTGGCGCGGGATTTCCAAGCGATGCGCCTCGACTTCTTGCGCCGGCGCGCGGCGAAGAAGCCGCTTGCTGATGCGCAACACTGGTTGGCGGAGCATGAACTGCGCATTCGTGCCTTCAAGGCGACAGTGGACAGGGCAAAAATGGGTGCTATGCCTACCCCTGCGATGTTGGCGCAGATTGCCGGACAGGCAAGGGTTTTGCTGGCACGCTGACGCTTTTTATAGGGGTAGAATATGAGCCAGGTAGTGGAGACGGCACCGCTTTTTGATCCGATGCACCCTGATTTCTGCCGCGATTTCTATCCCAATATCCGGCATATGCGTGAAACCCGCCGCGCTTATCGGCACAAAGACACAATGGTGCCAGTTGTCTCCTTTTTCCGCTATGCCGATGTCGCACCGATGCTGTCGAACTGGCATGAGTGGTCATCGGAGCGTTCGGAAGAAAAGAAAGCGCGCGGGCTTGGTGTCGCGTCGATTATGCTGGGCAATGATCCGCCGCTCCACACCCGGTTTCGCAAGATTATGGCCCCATTTTTCATGCCAAAGTCGATCCAGACGTATGAAGCCATTATAGATAGCTTGATCGACGAGGCAGTTGAGGCCTGTGTCAACACAGGCGACGTGGATTTTGTCGAGAAATTTGCCGACCATGTCACCGTTGGCCTGATCTGCGAAATTTGCGGCATTCCCAAAGAAGACCGCGAACTGATCCGCACGAAGGCGATGCTAGTCGCTGAAAATTACGGCAAAGGCTTGTTCTGGAAGCAAGAAAACCCCGACATTGAGGCAATGATTGCTAAAGTCAGCTGGGATTTCGGCTTTTATTTCATCCAGCACGTCGAGCGGCTGAAAACCTCCGGGCAAAGCAGCATATTGGGCAGCATGGCTGAGCATCTGGAGGATGCGCGAGAGATTGCTGCGATGTGCGCGCTCATCATCGCAGGCGGCGTCGAGACAACGACCAACAATATCGTCCACGGGTTGCAGGAGCTGATCCGCCATCCCGATCAATTCGCGCTCCTGCGCCGCCAGCCCGAATTGCTCGATAGTGCAATCGAGGAAATGGTGCGCTACCGGGGCACATTACGTCGGCAAGAGCGCGTCGCGATGCAGGACGTCAACGTCGATGGCATCGAAATTGCTAAAGGTGACACCGTAGTCCTGTGGAACGCCTCGGCCTGCCGCGACCCGGACTTTATCGACCGGCCCGAGGAATTTGACATTACGCGGAAACCAAACCGCCACATCGGCTATGGCAACGGGATCCATATGTGCATTGGCAATGTGCTGGCACGCGCCGAGCTGCGGTCAGTATTTGGCCGACTACTGACCGCAACGTCGCATATCGAAGAAGCGCGGGGTGCCGATTCCTATCAGGATGCAGGCAACGGCGTGATGGATGTGGCCAAACGCTACAGCCTGATAATGCACGCCTAGCTGCTATCCCGTTGTTTCTACTTCGCGCTTGTAGATGCTATTGACCGGATATTTGAATAATTCCATCACCATCGGTTCGAAAAATTCAACAGGCAGCGTGTCGTAATTGGGGTCGAAGGACGGACAGTCATATTTGTCGATAAATTCTTCGGTGGCCGCAAAATGTTCATGCCCGCGAAACTGCTCGCGCATGTCGCGGTTGAGCCCGAGATGGTGGAAAAAATTGACGCCTTGGAAAATGCCGTGATGCTCGACAATCCAATGCAGCTCTTCGGAAACAAAGGGCTTTAATATAGCCGCGGCAATATCGGGGTGATTGGCTGCGCCCAGCGTATCGCCAATGTCATGCAGCAGCGCCATAACCACATATGCTGCGTCGCGTCCGTCGCGGTGCGCACGCGTTGCCGTTTGTAGTGAGTGGGTCAGCCGGTCAACCGCAAATCCGCCGAAGTCGCCGTCAAGCAGCCGCAAATGATCGAGCACCCGCTTTCCGCCATTCTGCGTAAACGGGATGTTGTGGCTCATGATAATCTGCCAGTCTTCTTGCGTGCTCTCAGCCATATCGTGGAACGACGCGCGGGTCTCGGTGGTATCCATGTCGAACTGCCTCTGCCTAAAATCAATCCCCCCATGCTATCACGGCCCAAAAATGAAACAAGGGCTTCATGCCGTGCGCAAATCCCGCTAGGGCGTTGTGATGGCTGTAATCGAGCTGACCGACAAACCCTTTTTTGCCGACAAAAACCGGGCATTCTGGAACCTGCATTCGGCGGGTTGGGCCGGGGCATTGGTCCTGCGCGCGGCATCGGGGATTGCACAGGGACAACCGATCAGCTTTTTGGTGCCTATCCTGATTTCGGCAGTCACCGGCTATTCAATCACGCTGGTGCTGTCGGTCATCTACCGCTTTCTAATCGACCAACGCCCGATCATCACTTGGGGAGTTACCGTCGCTGCGGTGGCGGTCGCAACGGTGGGCTATGCGTATATCGATGTCTGGGTGCTGCAAACGATCCGCGAAGGGGCTGACGAAACCCCGTTTGCCCAGCTTTGGTTGGCCGCGATTTACATCAACTCGGTGCTGCTGGCGGCCTGGTCTGCGCTTTATTATGCCATCAACTATTTCGTCCGCGCCGAGGAACAGGCAGATCAGATGCTCCGGCTTGAGGCGCAGGCGACCAGCGCGCAGCTGACAATGCTTCGCTACCAGCTCAACCCTCATTTCCTGTTTAATACGCTCAACAGCATATCGACATTAGTACTGCTGAAACAAACCGAGCAGGCCAACGCGATGCTGTCGCGGCTTTCGTCGTTCTTGCGCTTTACGCTCATCAACGAGGCAGAGGCCAAGGTGCCGTTGACGCAGGAAATCGAGACGCTGAAACTCTACCTCGATATTGAGAAAATGCGGTTTGAGGAGCGACTGCGCACCAATTTCGACATCGACCCGGCTGCATCAAATGCACTTGTTCCGTCACTGCTGCTGCAACCTTTGGTCGAGAACGCGATTAAATATGCTGTGACGCCCAAAGAGGAAGGTGCTGATATTTCGATAAGTGCTCAACTGGTCGGCCAAAAGCTGCGAGTGGTCGTATCCGATACCGGCCCGGGCTTGCAGCCGGGTCAGCAAGACTTCAGCCTTTCAACGGGTGTCGGCATGGCCAACACCCGCGAACGGCTGTCGCAAGCTTACGGCGACGAGCAGCGTTTCGAACATTATATCAAGGCAAGTGGGGGGTTTGAGGTTTTGTTGGAATTGCCCTATCAGACCAAAACGATAAGCGTAGAACACAATCAAGCGGGGGCTATTAAGCAAGGATTGATAACCGCATGACCATCCGCACGATCCTCGTCGATGACGAGAAACTGGCCATCCAAGGCCTCGAACTGCGCCTCCAGCCATTTGAAGACATCGAAATAGTCGCCACCTGCCACAACGGGCGTGAGGCCATCAGAAAAATCAAGACGCTGAAACCCGATCTGGTGTTTCTCGATATCCAGATGCCGGGGTTCGACGGATTTTCGGTGGTGCAGGGCGTGATGGACATCGACCCACCGCTGTTTGTCTTTGTTACGGCGTATAGCGAACACGCAATCCGCGCTTTCGAGGCGCAGGCGATTGACTATCTGATGAAGCCAGTGGAGCCCGACCGTCTGGCCGACACAATGGACCGCGTGCGGGGGCGACTGGGCGACAAGCGCCAGTCGGAGGAACTTGAGCGTTTGCGCAGCGTGATCAACGAGGTCGCTCCCAATACGGAAATTCCGGGGGCAAGCGCCGATGACGAGATGGCCAGCACACGCTTTGAAAAGCTGATCAATGTCAAGGATCGCGGCCAGATTTTCCGCGTTGATGTCGAGAGCATTGAACGTATTGATGCTGCGGGTGATTACATGTGCATCTACACCGCCGAGACGTCATTGATTTTGCGCGAGACGATGAAGGATCTGGAAAAGCGGCTCGATCCGCGCACATTCCAGCGGGTGCACCGCAGCACAATCGTCAATCTCGATCAGGTGCGGCAGGTCAAACCGCATACCAACGGCGAATGTTTCCTCGTGCTTGAATCAGGAGCGCAGGTAAAGGTTAGCCGGTCTTACAGGGATGTAGTGGCGAGGTTTGTTCATTGATTTACAGGAGTGTTCGTTGAGCGAAGCTGATCCAGTCGTCCGAAAAAAGGCAAGCGACTTTCATCCTTATATTCTCGAAATCTTCGATGGCTACGTCCACGGCAAGCTCACTAAGCGCGAGTTTATCCGGCAGGCTGGCAAATTTGCAGCGGCGGGCATCACCGGCGCGATGATCCTGAAGCAACTTCAGCCGGATTACGCGCTGGCGCAGCAGGTTGCTCCCGCTGATCCCGCGATTGTCACAGAAAAGGTAGTTATCGCCAGTCCTGAGGGCAATGGCTCGATCATCGGCTTGCTGGCGAAACCGGCTGGCGCAAAGGGACGATTGCCCGCGGTGCTGGTGATCCACGAAAATCGCGGGCTTAACCCGTATGTCGAGGACGTTGTCCGTCGGTTGGCTAAGGCTGGTTACCTCGCGCTCGGCCCTGACGGGCTGTCAACGCTCGGCGGTTATCCGGGCAGCGACGAAAAGGGCCGCGAGTTGCAGGCGAAACTGGATCCGGCAAAGCTACTCGAAGATTTCTTCGCCAGCTTCGAATATCTGCGCGATCACACGGAAAGCACTGCAAAAGTTGGCGCGGTCGGTTTCTGTTACGGCGGTGGCGTCTGCAACGCGCTTGCGGTCGCTTATCCCGAAATGGCCGCCTCGGTGCCTTACTACGGCCGCCAGCCCAAGGCGTCGGAAGTTCCAGCCATCAAAGCGCCACTGCTCGTCCAATATGCCGAAACCGACGAACGTATCAACGCAGGCTGGCTGCCCTATCAGGCGGCACTGATTTCGAACCAAAAGCGCTTTCAAGTCCATTTCTATCCCGGCACCCAGCACGGCTTCCACAACGACAGCACCCCGCGATACGATAAGGCAGCAGCGGAATTGTCATGGGATAGGACGCTGGAGTTTTTCGGGACAAATTTGCGCTAACGTCTTTCTACAAAAAACTCTTTTAGCATTTCGGCAGCCTCATCCCCAGCAATCCCCGCGTAAACCTCGGGCCTGTGGTGCACCGTCGGTTGCTCGAACAACCTCGGCCCATGCGCTATTGCACCGCCTTTAGGGTCGTCGGCACCGTAATAGAGCCGTGCTATCCGGGCATGGGCAATCGCGCCTGCGCACATTGCACAGGGTTCGAGTGTTACCCATAGATCGCAACCCACAAGCCGATCGTCACCCAGAAACGCCGCTGCCTCACGCATCGCGATGATTTCGGCGTGGGCGGTGGGATCGTGGCTACCGACGGGGCGGTTGGAGCCTCTGCCGATGATCTGGCCGTCCTTGACCACAATCGCGCCGACCGGCACCTCGCCCGCCGCCGCAGCCGCTCTTGCCAGCATGAGCGCTTCTTCCATCATTTCGCGGGCTTTGGTTAGCGGCATCCCGCCTCGCTAGCGCCTCGCAGCGCTTTTGGCTACACAGCGGGTTGACGTTTTGGCCTTCCAAGGTTAGGGGCAGCGCTTTCGCGGGTCAGTGATTCCGCACACACTCATTTTTTACAGGATACACATCATGGCGCGCATCTGCGAACTCACTGGCAAGGGCCGTATGGTCGGCAACAATGTGAGCCACGCCAACAACAAGACGAAGCGCACGTTTCTGCCGAATTTGCAGAATGTGACCTTGTTGTCGGACTCGATGGAACAGGGCTTCAAATTCCGCGTATCGACCTCGGGCCTTCGCTCGGTCGAACATGTCGGCGGGCTCGACAACTGGTTGCTGAAAACCAAGAACGAGAAGCTGTCGCTGAACGCCCGCAAGGTGAAGAAAGAAATCGCCAAGAAGGTGACGGCTGCGGCCTGATTTTTCGCGGCTACGTTGGTGGCCAGAGCTAAAAACTTTTTTAGAGCGAATCAAAACCGGGGGCCGCGAGCGCTTCCGGTTTTTTCTTTTGGTGCCGTTCCGAAAGTTTGAATTTCATCAGCAGCGTCTGTTGCCAGAAATTGAAGTTGTTATCCGAAATCAGCCAGATGATCACGCTTTTGCCGTCGCGGGTGATAGCAAGGCCTTCCATATTGTCGACCAACAGCGGTGTGGCTAGCGTTGCTATCACCCGGCCTCGAACCTGTGATCCTGTTGCGATGTCGGTTGTATTGACCACGGTCAATTTCGCAGTAAATCCCTTGGGAAAGCCGATGCTGCGATTCAGCACTAATAACCGGCCATCAGGGAGCAGTGCTGCGTCGGTCACGCGGTAATTCGCTGGCGGACGGAACCTAAAACGCGAAATAACCGTACCCGGCTCCACCGGATCGCCAGAGAACAGCAGTGCTTGGTGGATATTGTCGTCCAGTCCCTCGGAAATAACGATGAAGCGACCATCGGTCAGCCGGACAATGGTCTCGGCTCCCTTATTTGGCGGCCAGCTTTGCATCTCCGTCGGCCTGACTATGCCGTTGACCCGGGCAAACGAGCGCGAGAATCTTCGTATGGCGTGCTTGGCCTCATAGCTTACCCAAAACTGTCCGCTGATCGCGTCATAGGCAATGCCTTCGCTGTCGCGTTCAATAAACCCACGATCTGCGCCAACCGATTCGGGCAATGGGGCAATGAAGGGTCGATCAGTGTGATCATCGCTCGTCAGGCCGAAACCGATGAGCGTGCCCGCATCGCTTACTCCGATAAAGCGGCCACCCGGCAACGCCGTTAATGCGGAGATGCCGCCAAAATCACTGTTGCCACTGCCGAGTTCCCACGCATTCAAAAAGATCAGTTCGCCAACGCGGCGCGCACCGGGATGCGCCGGGTCGAGCGTAAGTGGTTTCATGGCGATATTCTGGCTGTTGTTTCGGTAAATCGTTCGCAGCCCGCCCACCGACAGCGATGCGAGCAGCAACAGGAGCACCAAACGAGTGATTTTTCTAATCATCGCGTCCCCATAGCTGTTCATCAAAACAAACCCAAGCATGAACAGAATATAACGACACATTCAGCAATCGCTCAATGTGGGCGGTGCATAAAGGCGTTGTTGGGGCAACAACGCACCGCCCGCTTTCACTCCTTATAGGGGGATGGGCCATACAAGGAGAAGTAAGATGACATTCAAGAAAAGCATTGGCGCGCTGGTCCTCGCTGCGACAGCGGTTACCGGTTTTACCGCAACGCCAGCAATGGCGCGCGACCGTTATGATGACGGCTATCGTTACAGCAATTACGACCGCGATTACCGCTATGATCGTCGTGAGCAACGCCGTGCCGACCGCTATTACCGCGACAATTATCGCAACGATTATCAGCGCTGCAGAAATAGTGGCACTGGCGGCACCATCATCGGTGCAGTGGCGGGTGGCCTGCTCGGTAACGAAGTAGCGCGCCGTGGCAATAAGACCGAAGGCAGCATCATCGGTGCAGCCGTAGGTGCCTTGGCTGGTCGCGCAATCGACAAGTCGGACAGCAATTGCCGTCGCCGCTAAAAAATAGTTACTCAACGAAATTGAGTTTCCTCTCCGGTGGTGGTCCCTGAACCTTATCCATCGCCGGACGGAATCCGAAAGGCCAGTGTTCGAAAGGACGCTGGCCTTTTTTCGTTACAAGTGAAACTTGTCGGCAGCGCCGATATCCGGCAAAGCGCTGGCCATGACATTATCGCTCGAGTCCGCCCGCACCGCCGTCCGCCCGCTCCACAGAAAATCAGAGCCTGAAGTGCTGGCACCTTTGGTCGTCGCGGCCCAAGTGGGTGCCGCAGAGCGCGCTGCGATTGTTGCCAAAGCGCGCGCGCTGCTGGCCGATTTGCGAGCTGCGCAGACCGACAGCTGGGTGAATCAATTCTTGCAGGAATATAGGCTGGGCACAGAAGAAGGCACAGCATTGCTATCGCTGGCCGAAGCTTTCCTCCGCGTGCCCGACCCGGAAACCGCGGATTTGCTAATCGCCGACAAGCTGACCGACGCCGACTGGCGCGGTCACAAGGGGCAGTCTTCAAGTATGTTGGTCAACAGCGCAACATGGGGTTTGGTGCTCGGCAAAGCGGTGCTTGGCGATAGCAACAGCAGCCTCAAACGCCTAATCGCGCGCGCCGGTGAGCCGTTCGTTCGTCAAGGCGTCGGGGCGGCCATGCGCTTGATGGGGCAGGTTTTCGTCATGGGTCGCGATATCGACGAAGCGATGAAACGGATGGAATCAAAGGACAATCGCGGTTTTACCGCAAGCTTTGACATGCTCGGCGAGGCGGCGCGGACAAAGGCCGATGCCGAGCGCTATTTCCAGTCCTATGTCGGCGCCATCGCGGCGGTCGGCAAGAACGCAGCGCGCGGCCATAGCGTGTCGGTAAAGCTCTCGGCGCTCCATCCGCGATATGAGACCGCGCAGTTAGCAACCTGTGTGCCCGAACTCGCTGAAATGGTTGGCGAACTGGCGCGCTCGGCGGCTTCGTTGGGTGTCCAGCTAACCGTTGATGCTGAAGAATCGGCGCGGTTGGAAATGAGTTTCGACATTATCGAGCGCGTCGCCCGCGATCCGGCGCTCAGCGGCTGGGACGGACTGGGGATGGCGGTGCAGGCCTATTCGAAACGCGCGCGACCGACGATTGCGTGGGCAAATGCGTTGGGGGCCTCTACCAAGCGGATCATGCAGGTGCGGCTGGTCAAGGGCGCCTATTGGGATAGCGAGATCAAACATGCGCAGGAACGTGGGCTATCCGATTTTCCGCTGTTCACGCGCAAGCCCGCAACCGATGTCTCCTATCTCGCCTGCGCGCGCGATATGTTTGCGGCGAGCAATATCCG
>JANLRW010000113.1:0-3492 GCA_031361925.1 Sphingomonadales bacterium | reverse complement strand
CGCCTGGCCCGATGCCGGGAAAGCTGACACCGGGGACACCGTCCAGCTGGAACGGCAACAACATTCCGTGCCAATGCACAGACGTATCCTCAGCCAGCGTGTTCCGCACGATCAGCTTGACATTCTGCCCTTCCCGCAGCCGCACCAACGGCCCTGGAAGCGTCCCGTTCACCGTATAGGCATGGCCTGTTTTTTTGCCCAAAGCGAAGGATGACTGGCCAACGCTTAGCTCAATCGTATCGCCTGATACGACACCAGACTGCCCGGCCAAAGCGTGAAGTCCGTGCGACCCGCTTTTGGCCCAGGCCGGGAAAAGGTTGCTCAATGCGACCGCGCCACCGGCCACAGTAGCAGCTTTCAGCAGCGCGCGCCGGTTGAGTGGGTGCTGAGCGAGGGGAATTGCGATATTGTCGGTCATAGCTGCAATACGCATCATAAGCGCATGGCCCTCACATCTGCTCAAGAATTTCGTCCAATACTTTGCGCGCGCGGTACAGCCGGGTTTCGACCGCTTTCGCGCTCACGCCCAGCAAGGCTGCGGCTTCTGCTTGCGACGCGTCCTCTATTGTCCGCAACACCAGCACTTCGCGCAGTTTATGGGGGAGGCTGGCAATAGCTTTCATGACCCGCGCCAGTTCGGTGCGATCTTCGGTGGCCGCGTCTTGCAGCGGTTCATCATCCGCCAAAGCAAATGCTTCATCCAAACCCACGGCGCGAGTAAAAAAGGCGCGGACTTGACGCCGCCTCGCCCAATCGCGCGCCTTATTGATGGCGATGCGCGACATCCACGCCTGAAACGGGCGTTCCGGGTCATAGCGTTGCAACGCGGCGAATCCTGCGACAAAGGCTTCCTGCGTGACGTCGAGTGCTGCGTCGCTATCACCCACAAGGCTACGAACCAACCGGAACACGGGTTCGCGGTGCCGTTCGAGTAAGCGGCGATAGCCGTCCTCTTGGCCCTCCAACGCAAGCCGGGTTAACTCTGCGTCGGAAGAGTCGGAAGCGGCCAGCCTCACTTGCCGTCGCCGGTCAGCGCCTTTGTGACTGTTGCATCAAATGTTCGCGCTTGGCCCGCCGTCAACGTGCCACGCATCGCAAACAGATGCTGCAGCGTCTCTTTTTGCATCTCGCCCATCACATGATGAATATGATCCACTGCGGCGGTGACCTGGGTGCCATAGCCATGTTCAGCTTCGATGGCCTCGGCGAGCCTTGCATTTGCGGCACGCATTTCCAGCTCCAACGCCCGCTTGCGGATGGCGTGCTGTTTTTCCAGCGCCTCGATCTTGGCGTGCTGCTGGGGGGAAAGTTTTAGCTGCTCGTGCAGCAATTTGTGCACTTCGGTCTCGCTCTGGCGCTCAGCGACAAAGACATGCCGCGCGGCAAAGACCCCGCAAACGGACGCAAGAAATGCAACGACGGCAATCAGCAGCAGCCAACGCCCACGGTTCATTCGCTGCCATCCAACAGGTTTGACGGGGCGAGTGCAGATGCAGACGTCAAAGTCAGCGGCGATTCACGTGCAATAGCTGGTGCAGAGGTCATGGCTCCGCTCGCTAGCCCGATTCCAAGGGCAACTGCGCCGCACGCCCCAAGCGCCGTGCGCGAAACTGAACCCATTTGCTGCCGCTCACGCAAGCCTGCCAGAACAGCATTATCAATCAAGCTCAGCTTATCGGGCATTGGCAGATCGCGCATCCCGGCCAGCAATGTTTCATTCAAAGCCATCGACTTACTCCTTACCCCCTAATACGCAGCACATGGTCTTTACCCTCAAAGTTTGATTTTGAGGGGAAACCTGTCGTCCTGCGTAATTGCAGTGAACCTGACACTCAAGGAGAACGAACAATGCGTAATTTTAACATCCTATCGCTGCTCGCTGCAACCGCGCTGGTAGCGTCGCCCGTAGCGGTATTTGCTCATGCCAAGATGGTATCATCGACACCTGCGGTAAATGCCACCGTCACGAAGCCGACCAAAATCACTCTCACATTCAACGAAAAGCTGACTGGCCCGACTGTTAAAGTCGAATTGTTCATGACCGGGATGGCGCCAGGCATGTCGCATGATGGCGGTATGGATCATAGCAAAATGGATCATAGCAAAATGGCTGGCGGGAAAATGGATCACGGCGCGATGGCCGACCATGCGCCGATGAAAATTGCCGCAACCTCGCAGCTCGGCAAAGACGGCAAATCGGTCACCTTGACGCCAAAGCGCGCTTTGTCCGCCGGCAAATATCAGGTAAACTGGACGGCTGCCGGTGGCGATATGCACAAAATGACCGGGAATTACGGCTTCACGGTCAAGTGAGATGGAACTGGCAGGCATAGCACTGCGCCTGCTGATCTACCTCCAGAGCGGATTGTTGCTCGGCGTCTTGCTGTTTGGGACGCCGTGGACCCGGCAGGCGCGGCGCGTGGCCATTGGCCTCGCGGTAGCTGGTATATTCCTAAGCGCAGTAACGATGCTGATGGTAGCGGCGTCATTTTCTGAGGGAGGCGCTTTTGTCGATGCGCCGACTTTTTGGATGTTGCTCAGACAAACCTCGATGGGATGGGCTGCGATCGCCAGAACCGCAACCTTGATCGCGTTGATCGCAATTATGCTGAAGGACGCGCCGCGCCCGTTTGCGAGCACGTTCGCAATTATAGCCACCGCCTCGCTTTGCTGGAATGGTCATGGCGCGATGACCGATGGCGGCGTTGGCTGGGTGCATCTCGCAGGTAATGCGTTGCATTTAGTTGCAGGCCTTAGCTGGATTGGTGCGATTGCAGCGTTTCTATGGTCGTCAACGGTCCCGAGGGGTTCCGTGCGAGCACTGTCCGGCGACCTCGAGCGATTTGCGACAACCGGCATGATATTGGTCGCCGTCCTGCTTGTGACAGGGATTGCAAACACGCTCTTCGTTGTCGGCTGGGACGGATTACCAGTGCTGATCAATACAACTTACGGACGCATTCTTCTGATTAAGATAATGCTGTTTGCTTTTATGCTTGCCGCAGCTGCCGCTAACCGTTTTTGGCTATCACCGCGCCTTGCCGCATCGTCATCTTTCGGTGGGCTTCGCGTCAGTCTAGGCGCGGAATTGGTGCTTGGCATAGGCGTTTTGGCGCTCGTCGCCCAGCTTGGCACACTCGACCCTGCGCAGTGAGCGGCTTAAACGAAACTACGTTCAGAACGATCTAATTCGGCGTGGTCGTCACCACCGAACGCCAGACACAAGTCTCTGACCAGGTCGGACGCAAGCGAAGGCGTCCGCTATGGCATTAATTGACAGTAAAATTGAGGTGTGTCCAAATAGACAATAACCCAGATAACCCACCTAAAGTTTATCAATGAATGCCTGATTATAAAAATATTGATGGTTGCAGAACTAGGATCTGAACCTGCGACCTATAGATTATGCGATGAAACGCTAAATATCTAATCAACTGATCACAGCATTGCCGCCGCGTTTCGAGTATTGCAACGCACTCGGTCGACGCCTTG
>JANLRW010000089.1:0-3062 GCA_031361925.1 Sphingomonadales bacterium | reverse complement strand
TGCCGAACGCAAGGCGTTGCTCGACCGCGCACCGCTCGATTTGCGCGTCAACGCGCTGAAATCGTCGCGCGATGCAGTCGCGTCGGAAATGGGGGAGGCAGAGACGCTGCCGCAATCGCCTTATGCGCTGCGTTTGCCGACGGGGCAGGCCGTCGATAATCATCCCGCAATCTTCGAGGGCCGCGCCGAAATCCAGGATCTCGGCAGCCAACTGATCGTCGATGCCTGCGCTGTCAAACCTGGAATGACTGTGCTCGACCTATGCGCCGGTGCAGGCGGCAAGACATTGGGATTGGCAGCCTATATGAACGACAAAGGCCGCCTGATTGCCAGCGACACCAACCGAGCACGGCTCGACCAGTTGCGGCCACGTGCCAACCGGGCAGGCGCGCTTGACGTTGAAACGCTGCTGCTTAACCCGAACAAGGAACGTGCGATGCTGGCTGATTTAGCCGGTGCCTGCGACGTTGTCCTCATCGACGCGCCCTGTTCAGGCAGTGGCACTTGGCGGCGCAATCCGGAGACCCGCTGGCGGCTGAACCCTGCGCGGCTCGAACAGGTGATTGTAGCGCAAGCCAATTTGCTCGACATCGGTGCGGAAATGGTCGCGCCTGGCGGGCATCTGGTCTATGCGGTGTGCTCGTTGCTCGATGATGAGGGCAGGGGGCAAATGGCTGCGTTTTTAGACCGACATGATGGCTGGAAAAGTGTCTCGGTAACAATACCCGCTGGCCGCCCGCATGGCGCTGGCGTTCTGCTCACGCCGCATCATGATGGTACCGACGGATTTTTCTTCGCAACGGTGCAAAAGCTGTGATAGCCCCTAACGCCCTATATATTTGGAAATTGATTATGCGTTTTTCACCCGCCGCTATTGCGCTCTCGTTTACCTTTGCGATGATTTCGAGTGCATCCTTAAGCAAGAAGCCCGACCATATCATCGAGCCGCAGTCGCTGGCGTTGATGCAGTCGGGCGATTTGGCGGCAAAAGCCGGTGCGCTGGAAGACGCGATCAGCTGGTATGAAACCGCTCTCGCCGTCGATCCGCGAAACCGAAGTGCCTATGTGCAGATGGCGCGCGCGGTAAAGGCGCAAGGTCTAGCTGGCAAAGCCATTCGCTTTTACAACGAGGCGCTTGAACTTGACCCCAATGACCAGTTGGCGTTGGTCGAGCAAGCCGATGTAATGATTGGCAAAGGTGCGGTCGATCAGGCGCGGAAGAATATCGCCCGACTGAAAATGCTGTGTCGTTCGGATTGCGGTTCGGTTGACCGGCTGGCGCTCGCAGCGAACAGGGCCGGTGAAAAGCCTCAATTGCAGGCCAGTGCGGTTGAAATCAAACCGGTGGTCGGTGAGGCACCGAAGGTTCAGCCGAATTAAATAACATCGCCTCTGCCGCAATGGGAGAGCGGAAGCCCGTCAAATCAAAACCTCAAACTCTGCCAGTACCGCCTCATAGAGCCGCTTTTTGAAGGGCACGATCAGCTGAGGCAATCTCGCGGGCTCCACCCATTGCCACGCAGAAAATTCCGCATGTTCGGTGGCAATGTCGATATCGCCATCCTCGCCTTTGAAACGCATCAGAAACCAGCTCTGCCGCTGGCCGCGATACTTCCCCCCCCAGATTTGCCCCATCATTTCGGGCGGCAGGTCATAATAATGCTCTTCAGCGCTCTCGGCGATGATATCGACCAGATCGGTGTTGATACCGGTTTCCTCGGTCAGTTCGCGCAGGGCTGCGTCGCGCGGTGTTTCTCCTTTGTCGATCCCACCCTGCGGCATTTGCCACGCATCGCTGCCGGGTGCCTTGTCAATCCGCTGACCGACAAAGATCTGACCGTCCTTGTTGGCAAGCATGATGCCCGCGCAGGAGCGGTACGGTAAATCGCTGGCTTTTTTCATGCGTCGGCCAATATGGTGGTAAGCATGGATTTGAGTGCAGCGATATTTCCCTCGATATCGGCTTGAGACGAAGGAATCCCCTGGCGAACATTGATATGGCCGTGGATGTTGCCGTCAGCACTTCGGTGCTCGACCCTCACACCGTCGGCTTTTAGCTTGTCCACATAGGCAAGTCCTTGGTCGCGCAATGGATCAAGGCTGGCGGTGGTGACAAGGCTTGGTGGCATCCCGGTCTGGTCGAAGTTCAGCGGTTCTGAACGATAGTCACCGGGCATCGCTGCATGACCGTTACCGAAATATTCTATGGCCGATGCGGTCAGCAAATGGCCTTCGGCGAATTCGCGCATACTCGGCCAGTCGGTGTCGAGCGTGACCACCGGATAGATTGGGTGCTGCAGGATTACAGGCACGTCGGCAGGCTTGTCGCGCAGCGCCATTGTCGTGACGATGGTCAGGTTGCCGCCCGCGCTATCGCCCGAGGTGATGAGGCCGGTGACATCGAGGCCAAGTTCGGGTGGGCTCGATGCAATCCAGCGCGCCGCCGCTTCGCAATCTTCGGCGGGGGCTGGGAACGGGTGTTCGGGCGACAGCCGGTAGTCGATGGAGATAACGGGCAGATCGAGCAGCCGGGCAACTTCGGCGCAATAGGGTTCGTAGGTATAGAGGCTGCCGATGACAAAACCGCCGCCGTGGAAGAAGACCATGACCGGCCCTGCGCCGCGGCTTTCGCGCTTGTCATAGATTCGCGCGAGGATCTCGCCCGCCGGTCCGGGAATCGCGATATCGCGGATGACGGCAAGTTCGCCGACCGGTGCATCAGCGACATCGCGCATCGCGGCGGTCATCTCGCGGGCAGCATCGGCACCGACCTCGTAGAATTTTGGCCCCGGCACTGCGTTGAGAAATTGCAGGAACATTGCCACATCGGGCCTGACATAAGGGGTGCTGTCGCTCATCATTTTCTCCGTCGCTGGCCAACCGATAAAGCCGCTTTGGCAACAGGTCCAGCATATCTAGGCTCAGCTTCCGTTCTTTGCGCCTTCGAGGTTTGAAGCGCTTTCGTTCAGTGCGAGGCGGCGGGCCACAGGGCTATGCAGATAGCTCACGGTTTGCCAACGACGCAATGGACGAAAGCGGTCAAATCCGAAGGCGCAAAGAAC
>JANLRW010000033.1:0-2426 GCA_031361925.1 Sphingomonadales bacterium | reverse complement strand
CGTCCGAGTAAACCATACATCGTCGATTTGACCCTCTGGCTGTCGGCAGTCTGCCCGAGCTTGCGGATTTTGTCCCACGTTGCCTTGTCGGCATTGCGCGCGATGATCGACAGCCATGTCGTGCGCAGCGGACCGTCGAGTGCCGCCGGATTTTTGTCGAGCGCTGCAAACAGCCGGTTGGCTTCGGTCACTACCGCCGGATCGCCCATGCTGCCGAGGGACGCAATCAGACTGCTGCGCAGATTGGATTGGACGAACGGCTCGCCCGGCTTTTGCACCGTGCCAAGCTCATCCAGCACTCCGCCGAACCGCGCGCTAGTGATCTTGGCAAGCTGCGCCTGCCGCATCGGGTTGTCCTTGAAATATTCAAAATAAGTCGCAAAGCTGCCGACCGCATCTTCGATAACGCGCTGGCTGGCGTTGGCTGGCACCGCATCGAGCAACGACAGCGGCACCGCCATCTTCTGGTAATCGGCACCCGCCAGACTTTCAGCGTCGCCGAGCAGACCAACTTGGTCGATGGCGGGAAGCTTGGCAAAATCGGTGCGCAGTGCCTGAACCATCGCCGGTTGATATAGCACACGGTAATAGCCGCTCTGGCCGGCATTGACGACCAATGTGCCGCACCCGGGCACGGTCATCTGCCCCTTGCCACCGCCGACAATTGCGCTCACCGGCGTGCCGCCGATGGTCTGCGCGATGACTGGCACATTCCAGCGCTGGGGTTTTGCGGCGGTCTCGGCTTTGCGATCGCGGGAGAATTCGCTTTGCGTCAGTGCTACCAAAGTGTTGCCCCCCTTACAAACCGCGCTGTCGACGTTGATGAGCGGCACGCCGGGTTGCTTGGTAAAATCATGCGCGACCTTGACCAGCCCCTTGGCCCCGGCACCCTCGACCGCGTTCCACAGATCGTCGGTCTTGGTGTTGCCGTATGCGTGTTTTTTCATATAGCTGCGCAAACCGGCGCGCCACACATCGGACCCGGCAAAGCCCTCGAGCATTGTGATTACGGCTTCGCCCTTGGAATAGGTGATGGTGTCAAATGCCTGGCTGGTTTGTTCGACAGTATTGATCTTCTGGATGACCGGGTGTGTGGTCGCATAGCCGTCAAGCGCCATTGCGCCTTCGCGCCCGTAAACGCGGTCGATTTCGGACTGCCATTCGGGGTTGAAATGGACGGTGGTTTTGCTCTCCATCCAGCTGGCAAAACCCTCGTTCAGCCACAGATCGTCCCACCACTGCATCGTCACCAGATTGCCAAACCATTGATGCGCGATCTCGTGTGCATCGGTCGAAAAAATGCCCTGCTGCGCCCTGGCGCTCGTGATCTTGGGATCGACGAGCAAGATGCGTTCGAAGGTAAAAATCGCACCCCAATTTTCCATCGCCCCAAAAAACTGGCTCTGCCCCGGCCCTGCAATATTGTCGAGCTTGGGCAGCGGATAGGGCGTGTCGAAATAGTCGTTATAATAAGCGACGATCTTCGCCGACGCGTCGAGCGCATATTGGCCCTTTGGTCCGTTGCCCTTGCCGACGATTACCCCGACTTCGGTCGGGCCGACCTGTTTGGTAATGCGGTCGAATTCACCCAGCCCGAAAAATAGCAAATAGGTCGACATTTTGGGGCTTCGCTGGAACGTCACTTCTTTCAAACCAACGCCTGCGGCCTTGGTCGATGCTATGGGCATGTTGCTCACCGGCATTTCGTTTTCGGGAACGGTGACAGTCAGGTCGAACGTCGCTTTGTAGTTCGGCTCATCCCAGCTCGGCACGAAACGGCGCGCGTCGGGGGCTTCGAACTGCGTAAACAGCGCGCGCTTTTCGGCACCCGTCGGGTCTTTGTAGTCAAGCGCGAACAGGCCGTTGGCCTGCTGATAAATCTTCCCGGCATAATCAATGTCGAGCGTGTAGCGCCCAGGCTTCATCTGCGTTGAAAAGGTGAAGGTCGCGGTCTGTTTCGCGGCGTCGATGCTGACCGTCGCGGGTAACGCTTTGCTGGTGCCCGAGCGGATTGCGGCCTGGTTGATGGTCAGTTCGGCGGCGTTGAGCGTGATGCTGTTGGTCGGCGTTTTGATGTCGATGTCAATCGCAGTATTGCCCTTGAATGCGAGCTTTCCTGCATCGGGCGTCATGCGGATTTCGTAATGTGCGGGCACAACATTGCGCGGCAACTGCGTGGTGACCAGCCCGGTCGGCGCGGCTTTTTGCTTTGCGGCCAGCGCAGGCGTGCTCACCAGCAATGATGCGGTACCCAGCAACAGGGTGATTTGACGAAATTTCATGTGCGACTCCCCAGCCTTAGATCATGTGCAGCAAAGCTTTGCTTCGACGGTCAGTTGGCGTTCTTTGCCCAAACCAGAAATTCGACATTGCCCTGCGGTCCGGTGATCGGGCTGGTGGTCAGGCCTTCGACCGTCCAACCTTTT
>JANLRW010000016.1:0-2667 GCA_031361925.1 Sphingomonadales bacterium | reverse complement strand
CGTTGCGCGTTGAGCTTTTCGATTTCGACCTACCGCCCGAACGGATAGCACTGCGCCCGGTCGCGCCGCGCGATGCCGCACGGATGCTGTGCGTATCGGGCATTGGCGCGCTTGCAGACCGGCATGTGCGCGATTTGCCGTCGCTGTTGCGCCCAAACGACTGCCTGATTTTCAATGACACCCGCGTTATTCCAGCGCAGCTGGAGGGCCGGCGCGGGGACGCAAAAATCGGTGCGACGCTGCACAAGCGGATCGACCTGCGCCGCTGGCAGGCCTTTGTCCGCAACGCCAAGCGCCTGCGCGTCGGCGAGATCGTGGATTTCGGCGCGGGCGTGCGCGCGCTTGCCGAGGCGCGGCACGACGACGGCAGCTTCACCTTGTTCTTCGAAGGCGATGAGCCGGTCGAAGTGTTGCTGGCCCGTGCAGGAACGATGCCGCTGCCGCCGTATATCGCCGGCAAGCGCCCGACCGACGCGCAGGACGAGAGCGACTACCAAACGATGTTTGCCGCCAAAGACGGCGCGGTTGCAGCGCCCACGGCATCGCTGCATTTCACGCCAGAACTGATGGCGGCAATCGCACAGGCCGGAATACAAACCGCGACGCTGACCCTGCATGTCGGGGCGGGCACATTCTTGCCAGTCAAAGCCAGCGATACCGCCGATCATAAAATGCACAGCGAATGGGGGCAGATCGACACCGTGACCGCTGCCCGGCTCAATTCGGTCAAAGCCGCAGGCGGCCGGTTAATCGCGGTCGGCACGACCTCGCTACGGCTGATCGAGAGCGCCGCTGGCGACGACGGCGTCATTCAACCGTTCAGCGGCGACACCGACATCTTCATTACCCCCGGCTACCGGTTCAAAGCCATCAGCGGCCTGATGACGAACTTTCATTTGCCCAAATCAACCTTGTTCATGCTGGTGAGTGCGCTGATGGGGCGCGAGGTGATGCAGGCAGCCTACGCCCATGCAATTGCCGACGGCTACCGCTTTTACTCCTATGGCGATAGCAGCCTATTATTACCCGAAAACCGGTAGTTAGTCGCTTGACGGCACTGCAGTTCGCGGATTAGCCTGACAAAATTGATTAGCTGGGGAGCAATCTGATGACGGGTCGATTCGTAACATGTGCTGTGCTTGGCGCACTGGCAGTTTCATCGCCCATGCCATTGGCGGCGCAAGACGCGCAGATTACTGTCAATGGGCAGGCGCCGAGCAAATGGAAATTGGCCGAAAGCGACCATTTTGAAATCTACAGCGACGGTGACGAAAAATATCTGAATAAATTATCCGGCCGGTTGGAGGCGATCCATTATCTGCTGAAAATCGCAACCAATATGAAAGAGCCTGCCGACGAAAAGGTCGTTAAGGTCAAGGTTTATGCCGTGGGCGATATCGCCGATGTCACGCGGCTGATCGGTGATAGCAACAGTAACGCGGCGGGCTATTATGACGCGCAGCTTGCCGGGCCGTTATCGGTCATCCCGCGCAATTCGGGCAATGACGGATCATTTTCGGCAGAGCTCATCCTGTTTCACGAATATGCGCATCATTTCATGCTGCAATATCAGGCAAACGCCTATCCGGCCTGGTATGTTGAGGGGTTTGCCGAATTGGCCGGGACCGCGTCGTTTGAACGGCCGGGTGTGATCACATATGGCAAGGCGGCGAAACACCGTGAGGGTGAGCTATTCTATACCAAACGCTACCCGGCGGCGAAAATGGTCGATGGGCGGTATATCGACGAAAAGCCCGGTTCCGAAAATTGGGGATATGGCGACGCATGGGCGCTGACGCATTATCTGACTTTTTCGGACAAGCGCAAAGGGCAGCTGGGGGCCTATCTGAGCGCGATCAACGCGGGCCAGTCATTTGCCGAAGCCGCTAAGATATTCGGCAATTTGGGCGACCTGACCCGTGAAGTTAACATCTATATCGACGGTCGCAGCTTCGTCTACAAAACCCCCATGTTGCCGCCCGAAATTATGAAAGCACCGGTCATTGGTTCGCTGACGCTGGCGCAAGCCGCATTTATCGACGACAAAATCACGATGGAACGGCTCGCCAAGATTTCCACCCAAGAAGAATATGAGGCGTGGGCAAAGCTGCGCGCCGAAAAGAAAGACCCGGTTAAAAAGGACTTTGCGACATATTTGAAGGAAGAAACCGCCGCCCGCGATAAATGGATGGCGAGCCTGCGCAAAAAAGTGGCGCAGTTCCCCAATGACCCGGCAGCCCATATCGTGAAAGCCCATGCCGAATGTATGGCAAAGGATTTTGCCGGATGCGCGGCCAGCGCTGACCGCGCCCTCGCACTCCAACCCGACAGCTGGGAAGCAACTTTGCGAAAAGGACAGGCGATGCTCGGCCTTGCAGCACAAGCACCGGACGCGAACAAAAAGACCGCGTTCAAAGATGCACGGACATGGTTGTTGAAAGCCAACGCCGCCAACCCGTCGGCGCACGAACCGCTGTATCATTATTACCAGAGCTTTCGCGACGAAGGTCGAAGGGCACCCGACAGTGCCGTCGATTCGCTGATTTACGTGGTCGATACCATTCCACAGATCGACGGACCCCGGCTTATGCTGGGGCAGGAATATATCGCGCGGGGGCTATATGCGCAGGCACGAAAGACATTGAAACCACTGGCTTATTCACCCCA
>JANLRW010000011.1:0-2937 GCA_031361925.1 Sphingomonadales bacterium | reverse complement strand
AAGTCGCTTGGCCTGCGCACCCGCGGCGTCCGCGTAGTCAGCTGCCCCAGCTGCGCGCGGCAAGGCTTTGACGTGATCCGCACCGTGCAGAAACTCGAGGATGCCCTGAGCCATATCAAAACCCCGATGTCGCTCTCGGTCCTCGGCTGCGTCGTCAACGGCCCCGGCGAAGCGCGCGAAACCGACATCGGCATCACCGGCGGCGGCAATGGCAAGCACATGGTCTTCCTATCGGGCGTCACCGACCACACGGTCGAAGATGCCGACATGATCGGGCATATCGTCAAGCTGGTCGAGGCGAAGGCGGCGGAGATTGACGCAGGCGAGAGCATGAGCATGGATACGCTGCACGGAAAGGCGGCTTGAGGGCCGCAGCCCTTTTATTGCTTTTGTCATTCGCGGGGTGCGAGCAAAAACCCGTTACCGAAGATTATGACCGCGATTCCGCAACCCAAAGTTTTGTTGATCGCAAGCGCGTTCCCGAACTGCAAAAGGTCGCAACCGACGCCTGCCTGTGCGAGCGAAATCGCGGCAACAACGCCGAGGCCGAATGCTAGAGCGATTTCTGGGAAGAGGTCAACGACTACCCACACAGTAGCGTAGCATCTGCCTGCGGTCCCGGTTCGAGTGCCTTTGTCGATTTTGACGATGCCTCCGTGATGGGAGCGCCCTCGTCCGAATTGTCGGTGGCGATCGAATATGGCTATGGTGCTTGTTCTGGCGAAGAGGTTGAGCCGAAAAAGGCGGAATATGAACGCAAAAGCAAAATGGGCGGCTGTTGATTGCGGGGATTGGTTGCAATTTTCTAGAAGTATGCTAGAATTTTCTAGAAAGGGACATTGTTATGGGCCTCAGCATCAAGAATGACATAACAGAAGAGAAAATTCGACGCCTGGCAAAAGCGCGAAAGATGAGCATGACGGCTGTGGTCACATTGGCCATCGACAATGAGCTGGCGAAAGAGCCCAAGCCAAAAAAAGACCCGGAAAAAATCATGGCCGCCATCCGTGAAATCCAAGAACGCGTGGCGAAGCTTGGAGGGCTGCCAACCATGAAGGAAATGGATGATTGGATGTATGACGAGAATGGCCTTCCCCATTGATCGTTGTCGACACATCAGCTTTAGTTGCGATACTTCGAAATGAACCAGAGTCAGCTTCGATGACCGCATGTCTGGCAAATGGGCAAAAATGCATCATTGGCGCACCGACGAAATTCGAATTGCTGCTGGTCATGGGTCGACCCTATGGCGATAACGGTCTGAGTATTGCAGTCAGCTTGCTCGCGGAGTATGATTTAACAGTCTACGACTGGACTTCTCAATTCGCCGACATCGCTGGGCGGGCGTTGGTGAAATATGGCAAGGGCCGACATCCTGCCGCACTTAATTTCGGTGATTGCATGGCCTATGCCGTTGCCAAATCATTCGATGCGCCCCTGTTGTTCAAAGGCGACGACTTTTCCCAAACTGATGTAAAGTCAGTACTTTGACCCCAATCATCCGCCCCGCCACCCCAGCCGACCTGCTTCTGATCGCTCAGTTCATCCGCGATCTCGCCGAATATGAACGCCTCGCGCACGACGTACGCTTTGATGAGGCGGTGCTGGGTGAGCGGCTTTTTGGCGAACGCCCCTATGCCGAGGTGCTGATCGGTGAGATCGATGGTGCGCCGCAAGGCTTTGCGCTTTTCTTCCATAATTTCTCCACCTTTGAGGGCAAGCCCGGTATTTATCTCGAGGACCTGTTCGTCCGCCCCGAGGCGCGCGGGTCAGGGTTGGGGAAGGCATTGCTCAAAAGGTTGGCCTGCATTGCCGTCGAACGCGATTGTGCACGGCTGGAGTGGTCGGTGCTTGACTGGAATGATCCTGCGATCAATTTCTATAAATCGCTCGGCGCAAAGCCGATGGACGAATGGACGACATTCCGTGTTGATGGCGACGCGCTGGACTCTTTAGTAAGCGCTGCCTAGGTTTGCACCTCAAAGGAGAGCCATATGTCTGAAATCGAAACCGATTATTTGATCATTGGCGCCGGAGCAGTCGGCATGGCTTTTGCCGATACCTTGCTCGATGAAACCAGCGCGCATATCACCATCATCGACCGCCACGGAAAACCCGGCGGACATTGGAATGACGCTTACCCTTTTGTCGCGCTGCACCAGCCGTCGGCATTTTACGGCGTCAATTCGACGCAATTGGGCAGCGGCGAGAAGGACGTGGCGGGGCTTAACAAGGGCTATTACGAGCTGGCGACCGGTTCGGAGGTGAATAGCTATTTCGAACGCATTATGCACCAAAGGTTTATTCCCAGCGGGCGGGTCAGCTATTTTCCGATGTCCGATTATCTGGGGGGTGGCCGTTTCGTATCGTTGCTCTCGGGGCAGGAAACCGAGGTCAACATCGCTCGCAAAACCGTCGATGCGACTTATTACGGCACCAACGTGCCAGCTACCCACACGCCCAAATTCTCGGTCGCTGCGGGCGCGACGGTGATCCCGCCCAACGGCTTGCCGCAACTGTGGCAAGGCAAGGCCGCGCGGCCCGACAAGTTTGTCATATTGGGCGCGGGCAAGACCGCGATGGATGTTGGCATCTGGCTGCTGCGGTCGGGCGCCAACGCCGACGATATCATCTGGGTGACGCCCCGCGATTCCTGGCTGCTCAACCGTAACAATACCCAGCCCGGTGCGGAGTTTTTCCACGAGACGATGGGCGGGCAAACGGCCATCATGGAGGCGCTGTCGCTGGCGGCGGACGCCGATGAGCTGTTCGCGCGGCTTGAGCAGGCTGGCGTCATGCTGCGGATTAACCCGGATGCGAAACCGTCGATGTTCCACTACGCGACAATTTCAGAAGGCGAAGTGGCGTTGCTGCGCGGCATAAAAAATGTCGTCCGCATGGGCCGTGTCCGATCTATCGACACAGACGGGATGCAGT
>JANLRW010000438.1:0-9671 GCA_031361925.1 Sphingomonadales bacterium | reverse complement strand
GAAAGTCCGGACTGTCCAACTTTCCAGTCATTTCGATGGGATGCGTACCAAAGTAGCTGATGCGGTTTTACGCTTGCGTGATGCGGAATGGGTAGTGCTGTGCACCGGCCGAGTGCGTTACAATACTTGAAATGTGGGTGCTACGCCCTCACCACTGGACAATTCAAACCGAAATGGACCTTTGTGGCAGTGAGGATTCACTCCATGCTTAAATTTACTCTATTTGACAGAAATTGGCTGATTTCTGGGCATCGCGATGAGTATGTGTTAGCGTCCTAACACATAATAGGCCGAAAATTGGAAATTAGCACAAAATGCTAACACCAAATCTAGCACAAGCCCTAAAAAAAGGTATAAATATATAATTATATCAATAGCTTAACAATATAGCTTTCCGTCTCATAACCTGAAGGTCGTAGGTTCAAATCCTACTCCCGCAACCAACAAATAATAAATATATACAATGAGAAATTAAGCGACCTTTGCTCTAGTTAGTTCGGAGCGCTTTGTCCGTTGTGAATGAAATTTTTTTTGCTTCCAGAGATGATAAGAATTAGAAGTAAAACGAAAACATTATTCTGCGCGGCAATCTCAACCAAGTTTCACCCGATTAAGCCGCAGTGCATTCGTTACCACGGTGAATGAAGACAGCGCCATCGCAGCACCTGCAAACATGGGCGACATCAATATCCCCGCAACTGGATAAAGCGCGCCCGCCGCGACCGGTACCCCGATGCCGTTGAAAAAAAACGAGAAGAACAAATTTTGGCGAATATTGCGCATCGTTGCTTTAGCAAGCGCGCGGGCGCGGACGACGGCGGCGAGATCGCCTTTGGTCAGCGTGATGCCTGCGCTTTCGATGGCGACGTCGGTGCCGGTTCCCATTGCGAGGCCTACATCGGCGGCGGCAAGCGCGGGGGCGTCATTGATCCCGTCACCCGCCATCGCAACCTTCGCGCCCGATGCTTTAAGTTCACCGACGATGCGTGCCTTATCGTCTGGCTTGAGTTCGGCATGGACGCCGTCAAGTCCGCCAACGGCGTCGGCGACAACTTGGGCAGTCGTCAGGTTATCGCCCGTCAACATTATAACACGAAGGCCTTGTTTACGAAGTGCCTCGATAGACTCGCGGGCGTTGGCGCGGATAGGATCGGCAACGGCGACCAATCCTGCAAGTTTCCCGTCAACGGCTATGAGCATGACGCCTGCACCTCCGCGGCGTTTTGCCTCGGCAGTGTCATTAAGCGGCGTTGGATCGACACCGATGCGCTGCATCTGTGCGGCGTTGCCAATCACTACGATGTGTCCCCCGACAACGGCGCTAATGCCAGCGCCGACTTGGACTTCGAAATCGTCTGGTTCGCCGAGCGTTAGCTTGCGTTCCTGTGCCGCGCTCACAATTGCGGTTGCCAGCGGATGCTCTGACCGCACCTCGACCGCTGCCGTGACGGCAAGCAGTTCATTCTCACTCATGTCGCCAACGGTCTCGATCGCAATCAGCTTGGGCTTGCCCTCGGTCAGCGTTCCCGTCTTGTCGATGACCAAAGTATCCACCTTGTCGAATGCTTGCAGCGCTTCAGCATGTTTTACCAAAACCCCGGCATGTGCGCCGCGTCCCGTTGCCACCATGATCGACATCGGCGTCGCAAGCCCCAAAGCACAAGGGCAGGCGATGATAAGGACGGCTATCGCGTTCAAAAGCGCGTGACCGATTCGCGGTTCAGGGCCGACAAGGCTCCAGACGGCAAAGGAAGCGATGGCGATGGCGATCACCAGCGGCACGAACCAGCTCGAAATGCGGTCTGCCACCGCCTGTATCGGTGCGCGGCTTCGTTGCGCCTCGGCAACCATGCGGACGATGCGCGCTAGCATCGTGTCGCTGCCGACTGCTTGCGCTTCCATGACAAGGCTTCCGGTGCCGTTGACCGTGCCGCCGGTCATCGCGCTGGTAGCTTCTTTGGCAACGGGCAAAGGCTCACCAGTCAGCATGGATTCATTAACCGATGAGCGGCCTTCGATGACGACGCCGTCCACCGGAACCGCCTCGCCGGGCCGAACCCGCAGGTGGTCGCCGGTCTGGACCTCGGCAAGGGGAATCTCGGTTTCAGTGCCGTCGGCGTTGATCCGCCGCGCGGTCTTTGGCGCAAGGTTGAGCAACGCGCGGATCGCTTTGCCCGTTGCCGCCCGTGCCCGCAGTTCAAGCATCTGGCCAAGCAGCACCAGCGCCACCACGACGCCTGCTGCTTCATAATAGACCGGCACCGTCCCGCCGTGCATTCTGAATGTTGCGGGGAACAGGCCCGGCGCGACCGTCGCAACCAGACTGTAAACGAACGCTGCGCCCACACCGATAGCGATGAGCGTAAACATGTTGAGCTTGCGCGTGACAATCGACGTCCACCCGCGCGCGAAGAACGGCCAGCCTGCCCACAGGACAATCGGTGCGGTCAGCGCCAACTGGATCCAGGGCGAATATGCCGGGTCAACCAAGTGCAGGCCCAAAAACTCGGTTCCCATCGTCAGCACCAGCAATGGCACCGCGAGCGCCGCTGATACCCACCAACGCCGGGTAAAATTGACCAATTCAGGATTAGGGGTATCGTCGAGCAATGGTTCTTCTGGCTCCAGCGCCATTCCGCAAATGGGGCAGATGCCGGGGCCGGATTGGCGAATTTCGGAGTGCATCGGGCAAGTCCACATCGCGCCCGGCGTAGCAGCGGGTTCCGCGCGCGGGGCGGCTGAGAGATATTTGGCTGGGTCGGCTGTGAATTTTGCCTGACATCTAGCGCTACAAAAATGATAGCGCGCGTCGTCAAGAGCTTGGTGATGCCCGGTCTTTGCCGGATCGACCGTCATCCCGCAAACAGGATCGGTGGCGGTCATCGGGCTGTCCGGACTTGCAGGATCACAGCATCCACCGCTTTTGGCAGGATGGTTAGTCTCATTCGCTATGGTCACGGGTTGATTTCCTCTTTGTGTCACATTGACCGGGCGGTTCACGCAGATTATTCCCTGACGCCGCCGATGAATGTTTGGATACGGTCGGCAACTGCTTCGTCATGACCCAGCCAGATGTGGCCGCCATAAGGCAATATGGTGAGTTCGGCCTTCGGCACAATCTCTGCGATTTTGCGCGCGGTGGCAGCGGTGCCGAAGCGGTCGTCTTCAGCCGAGATCAAGAGGACCGGCATGGTTAGCCGGGGAAAGTCCATTTTTGCCGGATGTCCTGCCTGTCTAGCGTCGTTCAGCATACCTTTTGCTCTGGCTTGGATCGGCATCATGTCAGACAATATGGCAAATGCCCGCCTGCGCTCGCTGGCGCTGACGGTCGATAAAAGACGAGGGTCAGTCGCGAGTAATGTGCCAATCAGCCTTTGTGGAAACGATTCGGCTGCCGACCAATAAATAAAATCGGAATTCAGCAAAGCTCGTACCGCCTTTGCCTGCAGAGCCGTCATTTCAACAGGATCGCTGCCGCTTATATTTGCGGCGGGAACGAGTAGAATGAGAGCCGTGCATCGGTCCGGATGACGCAATGCAAAAGCTGTGGCAGATAATGCTCCCGCAGAGCCGCCGATCACAGGAAGCTGAGCAATAGCAAGATGATCGAGCAATGTGACAAAAGCATCGGCCTGATTGGCGACTGATGGGTCAACTGGAAAATCGCTCCGCAAATATCCGAAGCGTGAGGGCGCGATGATCCGGTGACCATGTTGCTGAAGTGCCGAACCGAAACGCAGACCCTGATCGAAGCCGCCTCCTGTGCCATGAATCATCAATATCGAAGAGCCAGATCCGGCCACTGCATATTCAAGGGTTCCGTGCGGTGTCGCGATGGTCGAACTTCGCCCGGCGACACGTCTTTCTGCGTTCCGGAGTGTGTGCCGAAAACGCGACCACACATATCCACCGCTTAGCACAGCAATCGCACCGGCACCCAAAAGCCACTGCCGCCGACTTGTCTGTATCATGACTGCTCACCCCTGCCGACAAAGACCGGAAGTAGCGAAGCGATAATCTGGGCGGACAGGCCGACCAGCCCAGCTGGCGTTGCAAACACTGCCCATTGTTCGGCTACCGACCGTCCAAACAGCGTCGCCCCGAGCGCAGTTTCGAATGCAACCAACCATGCAAGAAACCATAAGACCATTGCCCAACGGCTCCCCATCGTGCGCGGCACCTGCCAGCGCCATATTGTCCAGCGACAGGCGAAAAAAGCCGCCATCAGCATGACAGGCACTTCCGCCAACGTTGCAGCGAGCACGCCAAAATGCGGCACGACGAACAACACTCGTATCGTTCCCAAGACAAAGCCCAAGGTAAACAGCGCCAGAAAATAGGCGGATGCCGCTGTCAGAGCGCGTGTCACTGCCTATCCATTCCGGCTAGCGCAATTTTGATCTTTTCTCCTGACGCAAGCAGTCGGATGATTTCATCGCTGTTCAATTCGGGTAACAATACACGCTCGACGCCACCCGCTCCCAATATGCAGGGAAGGCTGAGATAGACATCCGAAAGCCCGAATTCGCCGGTCAGCAATGTCGACACGGGGAGCACGGTTCGCTCGTTTCGTAGTATCGCTTCACAAATCCGCACGATCGCCGTGGCCACGCCGAATGATGTATAGCCTTTCCCTTCGATAATCCGATAGCCGGCGGTCCGCACATCATTTGCAAGCGTCGCATAATTCTGGGCCTCACCGGGCGCGAAACGGTCAAGCGGCACCCCGCCTATCCTGACCGTAGAAAACGCGGCAACCTCGCTGTCACCGTGCTCACCGACAACAACAGCGTCAATCGCCCCGGGCGCCACATCCAAACGCGACGCGAGCGCCTGTTGCATCCGGCTGGAATCGAGCAAGGTTCCGGTTCCGATAACCCGGCTAGACGGCAATCCTGACCGCAAAAACGCCACATGCGCCATCACATCGACTGGATTGGCGGCAATGATCAGGATGCCGTCGAACCCAGCAGCAATCAGCGCATCGACACAGTCACCGACAATTTTTGCGCTTCGATCCGCAACGGACAACCGCGTTTCCTTGCCGTACGTCGCGGCTCCAGCGGAGATGATCGCAAGCCTTGCCATGGCGGCATCGCTGTAGTCGCCTGCCCAAATTCTTGCCGGGCGTGCCAGTGCATTGGCGTCGGAAATGTCGATAGCCTCCGCCGTAGCGAGCCCGTCATCGCTATCGATCAGCACAATCTCGCGAACCAACGCGCGAAGCATCAGGGCATATGCCGCAGTGCTGCCGACATGGCCTGCGCCGATGATCGCTATCCGGTCATGATCGTCATGCTGTTTCATAATGTCCTCGCAATGACTGCAAAAAGGCCGGCGATGCTCGCCGCGATCCACAGGCTGGCAAGGCCAAGCCAATTGTAAGAAGCCGCTCCGGCAACCGCGCCGGTGACAAGTCCGGCCCAGAGCAGGCCGTATGACACCCAGGCAAATCTGGGGCCGCCCATCAATGCGGAAGCGATGCGTTGCCCGAGTTTGACCAGAGTCCCGGTCATGTAGGTGAGGCCAATGTGCAATTCGCCGTCATGTTCGAACACCGCATTTTCCGCACCCATCGCTAAAACCATTGCGATGACCGCTACTTGGCTAGCTCCCGCCGCAGCGCCCGAGGCTGCCACGAAAAGTAGCAAGGCAACGAGCACAAGAACGACCGAGCGGCGATGCGCCTTGGCGAACTTGCCTACCAGCGATCCCGCGATCACGCCCGCAACGAACAACGCGACCAGTCGGGCGGCCACAACCGCATCATCCGTCCGCTCGATCAGCCCGACCCCAAGGCGGGTCGAGTTTCCACTCATAAACGAAACGAAAAAGCCGCCCAGTTGAATGAAGCCGATGGCATCGACATAGCCCGCCAGTGATGACAACCCGACCGCGAAGGCTTGAACACGTTTGTCGTAGCGGGTCATGTTGGTGCAGCCGCAAGTTCGGACGCAATAATGCGCAGCGCCGGACGGTCGAGAATTGCTCGTTTGGCGAGCGGCTTCCACACTTCAAGGATCGCGAACATCACTATGCCTAGCGCAACCGCGATGCCGAGATCCGCTGCCCGAAGATGCCCAAACCGTAGCAATGACTGGATTTGAGGGACAAACATGATCAGCGCTGAAATCGCAATTACGGCGGCAAACACGTAACGCAGCGCGGTGTTGTCGCGCGCCAATGCCTGCGTCAGCGATGTGCTGAACGAACGGTTGACCAGAATGAGTGCAAGGATCGAAGCAACCAGTCCGAAGAATATCAGCGCACGGATTTCGGCGACTGGCGTTTTCTGAACTGTTGCCACCAAATACATTGCCGCGAGCAGCGCAAAAACGATTCCGCCTTGTAGCACACTCCACGCAATCATCCGCCCCGAAAACAGCGGCTCCAATGGCGGGCGCGGCCGCCGCTTCATGATATCGGTTTCCTTGCGCTCTGCCTCAAAGACAAGCGCGCAAACCGGATCGATGATCATTTCGAGCAACGCGATATGGATCGGGCCGAACAAGATTGGCAGGCCCAAGACCAGCGGCAGCAACGCCAGCCCGGCAATTGGCACATGGACGGCAAAGATGAATGCCATCGCCTTGCGGATATTGTCGTAAATGCGTCGCCCGAGCGCGATGGCGGTGATAATCGAACTGAAGTCGTCATCGAGCAGGACGATTGCCGACGCCTCTCGCGCAACATCGGTGCCGCGTTTGCCCATCGCAATGCCGATATGCGCCGATTTGAGCGACGGTGCATCGTTGACACCGTCGCCGGTCATCGCGACAATTTCGCCATCGGTCTTGAACGCCTCGACAATGCGGAGTTTTTGTTCGGGCATAATCCGCGCAAAAATGGTGACGGTTTTCAGGCGCTCGGCGAGCTGTGCATCATCGAGTTTAGCGAGTTCGTCTCCGGTCAGCACGTCGCCATCGGCGATGCCCGCTTGCAACGCGATGGCACGCGCAGTGGCGGCATAATCACCGGTGATCATGACCACCCGAATACCCGCCGACCGGCATTCGGCCACCGCTGCGACAACGCTGGAGCGAAGCGGGTCGGCAAGCCCGATGAGGCCGATCAGCGAAAACTTGAAATCATGAGGGGATTCAGGCCAAGCGTCGTCGGATGTTTCGGCACGGGCAACGCCGAGAACGCGGATGCCGCGCGCCGCCATTGCATCGACAGCGGCCATCGTCGTTTTGCATTCCGCCGGTGTGAGTTGGCAAAGTTCGGCAATCGCTTCGGGCGCACCTTTTGCGGCCACGGTGAATACGTCGTCCGATTGCCAGATATTGGTCATCGCAAGTAGGTCAGGGCGCAGGCCGTAGCTGTGCACCAAAGCCGCGTTCGGGTTTGCGTCGGCGCTGCCCGCTGCGTGGATCGCTATTTCCATCGGGTCGAGCGGGTCGGTCGCACTGGCCAGAATGCTTGTTTCAACAATTCGATTGAACGGTTCGGGCAACGCCCCGTCAGCACTCAATGTTGTCGTTTCGCCAGAGAGCATCCAAAGTTCGGCTACCGCCATCCGGTTTTCGGTCAAGGTGCCTGTCTTGTCGGTGCACAACACCGTCGCCGACCCCAAGGTCTCGATGGCCGAGGCGCGCCGCGTGAGCACGCCTACCTGCCCGATCCGCCACGCGCCCATCGCGAGAAAAATCGTCAGAACAACGGGGAATTCTTCGGGCAGCAGCGACATGCCGATGGCGATCCCGGCAAGCAATGCATCGATCCAGCCGCCCTGCGTCAGGCCGTAGAGCAGCACGACCAGAGCCGCGACCAAGCCGCCGCCGATGGCGCACATCTTCACAATTCTGGCGGTTTCAGCACGAAGGCGCGGTGCTTCGGTTTCTAGTGCGGCAAGCGACTGCCCGATCTTCCCGATCTCGCTCAACGCAGCCGTCGTGGTCACCAGCGCGGTACCGCTGCCGCGCACAACGAGCGATCCCGAATAGAGATAAGGCTGGTCATTGCCGCCAGGCAGGTGCTCTTTTGCAGCAGCGTCGGCTGAACCGGCTATTTTGCTGACCGGGTGCGATTCGCCCGTTAGCAGTGACTCATCGGCTTGCAAGTCGCTAGCTTCGACCAGAACGGCATCGGCGGCTATGCGGTCGCCTTGCTCGATGACTATTAGATCGCCGCGCACTACCTCGCGTCCGGCGATACGTTTCCGCTCACCACCGCGAATAACAAGTGCGCGCGGGGCTGAGAGATCGCGCAAGGCTTCGAGCACATTCTCGGTTCGCGATTCTTGAATCACGGTAACCGCCACTGAAAATGTGGCAAAGGCCAGCAGGATCAGCGCTTCGGGAAGATCACCAAGCAGCAGATAGGCGACACCACCAATCAACAACAGCGCCAACATCGGTTCGCGCAATACTTCGGCGACAATCTTCCAATAGGACCGGCGACCGGCCTTGGGTAACTCGTTCGGGCCGTCGGCAACCAAACGTGCGGCAGCGTCAGCAACGGACAAACCTTGATGGGCTCGAGCTGGTTTGTCAGTCATTTCGGCAGCCGAGCGACAACGGTTACGAAGAACGCCGTCGACCAGCCGAGCAACAGCACGCCGTTAATGCCCTCAATTGCGCCGACGAGTCGCCAACCGCGCGCCATTTCGGCATCGCCGAAGCCGATGCTGGCATAGGTTATCGTAGAATAGTAAACCGCCGCCTCAAGGCCGCTGACCGCGCCGATTACAAGATAAAGCGCCGCATAGAGCCATATCTCGATCCCGTGCAGCGTAAACAGCGCCAGCACGATGATCAATATCACCACCGCACGCTTTACCGAAAAATGATGATGCTCGGCGGTATCGCCGGTTTCGATTTGCAGGCCACGGCCAAGCGCGGTGATCCCCGCTCCGTGGATCAGAACGGTCAAGACGACCATCGCCGTCGCCAATAACAATTGGATCAGCATATCGGCGACTTATTGCTGACCGAGATCGGCCCGCAATACCGTCAATGTGGCGTCTCCCGGCAGCGCGGATGCCGTGAACCCCATCTTGCGCTCCATGTCTATAGCCTCGTGGTGGTTGCGCGCTTCGATGGACTCGAGTGTTTGAATGCCTTTTGCCTTGGCGAGACGTGTGATGTGTTCAAGCAGCGTCCAGCTGATACCCTTGAGCTTGAAGTCCTCCCGGATGGCCATGGCAACTTCGGCGCGTTTGCCGTCTTCGTTAGCGGCGAGCATCGCGGTCGCAATGATGGTTTCACCGTCGGCAGCGAACGCGAGTATGCTCTCGGTACGGTCATGATCGACATCGGTCATCATTGTTAACAGATGGTGACCGACCGTGTTGAGCGCGCTCAAAAAGCGAAATCGCAAATCGTCATGCTCGACATGCGTAAAAAACTCGGCAAGCGCTGGTTCGTCGGTTGGCTGCGCCGGTCGGACGTTGAATTCGAAACCGGTCCGCGTTTTTAGCGACGTTTCGGCCTGTTTGGTATCTTGGTCAATCATCTCTCGGCTCCTTGAACGGCACTTTGGCTAAATGGCGCACAGGCAGGGTATCCCGCCATCCGTAAACACCCTTATGGGTATCGTACTTATGCTGTGCGACTATTCCCGTTCGCCGATTTCAGCAGGGCGCTCATGGCCATCTTGGCACCCGTTATCAGCGTGTCCAAGACGATGGCTTCCATTGCGTGAGCGCGAGTCTCGAAGAAGCCGCCGGG
>JANLRW010000430.1:0-3045 GCA_031361925.1 Sphingomonadales bacterium | reverse complement strand
GCGAGCGCACTGACCGGCTCAGTCTCGGTCGATCTTGGTTTCCCGGCAACGGCGGTCGATCTGCCTTCTAATCTCCGCGATACCACCGACCTCAAAACCTTTACGCAGGAGCTTCGGCTCTCATCGGCAACCGAAGGGCCTTTCCAGTGGGTGGTCGGCGGGTTTTACACCAATATTGATCGCTTTTACCGCCAGCGCCTGCCGACACCCGGCTATCAGGCTGCGACCGATACTGCTTTGGGTGCAGGCACGTCGGCGGCGGTGGCCAATGGCTTTGCCGATTTGAACTCGCCATATAACGCCGATCTGCCCTATGACATCGAACAGTTTGCGGCTTTTGCCGAGGCCAGTTACGACCTGACCGAGCAGCTGACGGTGACAGCTGGCGGCCGCTATTATGATTTCAAAGAACAGCGCGATTTCGTGTCCGGCGGCTTGTTTGCCAATGGCGACAACAACACCGACCAGACAAAATCGAGTGGAGTCACGCCGCGCCTGCTCGTCAGTTACGAGGTGTCCGAAGCGGTTACGATTAATGCGCAAGCCGCCAAAGGTTTCCGGCTCGGTGGTGTGAACGATCCGTTGAATATTCCGTTATGTTCACCGGGCGATGCGGCTATTTTCGGCGGGTTTCAAGATTATGGTGACGAATCGCTTTGGAACTACGAATTGGGCATGAAAGGCCAAGCGGATGGCATCACGCTGAACGCTGGGGTATTCTATACCGATATAAAAAACTTGCAGGTGACGCTTGATGCAGGGACGTGTTCGTCGAGGATTGTGTTCAATGTTCCCAAGGCGCACTCTGCTGGTCTTGAATTCGAATTTTCGGCCAAGCCCGATGACAATTGGGAGTTCGGTATTTCTGGCAGCCTGCTTGAGTCGCAATTCGATTCAACGGTAACGACAGCGACTGGCTCGGTAATCGGCGGCATTCGGGAAGGGAACCGGTTGCCATCGGTACCCAAATTTCAGATTTCCGGCGATGTCGCATACAACTGGGAGGTCGGCGGCGGCGATGCCTATGTTGCAGGCTCGGTCCAGCATGTCAGCAGCCGGTTCACCCAGCCAAGCGATCAGGACAATCCCAACCGCACATTTGTCCATGGCTTACCTTTCGGTGGTGCGCCGGCTTCTGCATCGACCACAGTGAATCTGGTTCTGCCGACTTACAATCTCGTCAATTTGAGCGCAGGGATTGACTTCAACAGCGGGCTATCGCTGGTTGTCTATGCCAACAATGTCTTTGACGAGAATGTGCTTACGTCATTTGACCGCGAACGCGGCGGCCGGGCACGGCTTGGCTTCAATATTGGGCAGCCGCGTACATTTGGCATTACCGCGCGCCAGAAATTCTGACGGAGCACAACGTCCAAAAAAAGGGGTGGCGCAAATGCGTCGCCTTTTTTGTTGGCCCAGTACGCGAATGTCTCAGGCGTCAAGCAACCTTTGATTCAGCACCAAGGATTAACGGATCGTTCCGGTTAATCTCGACCGTTGTCCGGCTGATATTGGGCGCGCCGCCCGACGATTTATGCTTGAACTTGCCTTCGATCTGACCACCCGGCGCGATTGTCAGGTTGGTGTATAACACGTCGCCCATGATGCGGGCGCTTGCCTCGATGACCAGATTATTGGCCTCGATCGATCCTTCAACCTGACCCGAAAGCTTGGCCGATTCGGCAACCACCTTGCCTGAAATAACGCTGCCTTCGCCCTGCACCAGATTGCCGCAAGTCACATCGCCCTGCACCTTGCCGTCGATATGCAGGTCGACACGGGCATTGAGGTTGCCGACGATTTCAACGTCGGACGCAATGATCGAGAAGGTATGTCCGGAATTGCTCACCGTGTTACGACTTTTTTGCGGGGTCACCGGCGCGGATTCCGGCGACGGCTTGGGTTTCGAGAACATCGGGATTCGCCTCCAAAAATTTACGCGGGTTGATCGCCTGACCGTTCAGACGCACCTCGAAATGCAGATGGCTGCCGGTTGACCGACCCGTGCTACCCATCCGACCTATTTGTATACCGCGATCAACCTTTTGACCAAGCGAAACGTTGAATCCCGACAGATGCGCATAACGCGTGACCAGGCCGTTGGCGTGCGTGATTTCGATGCAGTTGCCATATCCGGACTGGACACCGGCAGATGTGACCTTGCCTTCGGCTGCGGCCAAGATCGGTGTTCCGGCAGGTCCCTTGAAATCAAGCCCGCTGTGCATTGCGCCAGCGCCGGTAAACGGATCGTGACGATAGCCAAAGCCGCTCGACATCAACATGACGGCGGCTGGCATTGACGTCGGGATGGCGGCAAGCGCGCGTTCCATCGCGTCCATCCGGTCAAGCGAGGTCGCAAGGCGTGTAAAGCGCGGGTCGCGCACGTCTTGTTTCGCGCTACCAAAAAACGGAATGAACGGGCCGCCCTGCGCGCTGTCGGCCTCGCGAGCGAGTGCGTCGGGGTTAAGGCCGAACTTGCGGATTGCAGCTTCGACCTTGCGGATGCGGGCCTCTGCTATCCGCGTCATTTTTTCGGCGAAGCGGATTTGCCGTGCTTCGATCCGGGCCAGACCGGCCGCTTCGGGAACCAGCGCGCTAATCTTGTTGGCGGCTTTTTCCTCTTCGGATGCGGGTGCTGCTTGGCTGGCAGGAACTTCGGCCTCTGGATATTTTTCGGCCAACCCCTCAAGCATCGCCTGACGGCGTTCGAGATCTTTGGTCACGTCGTCGATCGAGTTGCGATAGGTCGCGACGCGCTCTTCGGCTGATTGCACCTTGGCTTGCTGTTGGCTGAGCGCCATGCGTTCGACCGACACGTAGACCTGGTTGACCATCATGCCGAGCGTGACGACCAGCCATACGCCGATGACAAACGCAGCTATGCCCGCAACACGGCGTTGCAAGGCAGCAGAAATTTTTAAGAACCGAACTTGTCCATTGGCCCGCATGAAAAATTCGCGGTCAACAAACCATCCGGCCATCCGGTTTTTCCAACCGGTTATATTGGCCACTAGCGACACGACCCACCCCGTTTTTTGTTTGTGC
>JANLRW010000369.1:0-2455 GCA_031361925.1 Sphingomonadales bacterium | reverse complement strand
GCTGCCCCGTCTCGAAATCTACGGATGGCGGCGGTGGCGCGGGGTCTCCAGCCGCAGGTGGGGCCGCCTCTTTCCCGGTCATGCCGCAACCGTTGCAGCTCTTGACGCCGACGTCCTTGATCCCCTTTTCGGTTGCGGGCGAGTAAACCGTGGGGAGTTCGATAGGGATCGTGGCTGATTTGCCCTTTTCCACCGATGGCGGGTTGGGTTTGATGGTGTCGGATTTGTTGCGTTCAACTGAAGTACCATCTTGCCCAGGACAGCCTGGACCCATACATCTTTTTTCAGTCGCTGGCGGCTTGACCGGCTTTCCTGTCGCAGCAACCTGCGCTGTGGCCGACATGCTCAGCATCGCCACCGACAGCGCCAATGCGCCCGCGCTGCGTTTCCAATTAACGTTCATACCCGTCTCTTTCATGTGACAGCCCGGCTTGGGCCTTGATTGGCGTTGCAGTCTGTATCGTTGCGCCGTGGCGTGTTAGCGAGAAGGCGCTGGCGTAAGCACACCGCCCGGGCCAACTTCATATTGCCACTTGAACAAGCCCTTTTCACCTGCAGCAATAAAATTAGGGTCAATAAAGGGGGGAATAATCCATTGTTGTTTGACTTTATCAAGCATCAGAATAATAACTGGTCCTGTTCCACACACTGGGCTTTTGCCGCCGCAGCTGACAGCAACTCTGTTGTAATATTCCAACCTTCCAGTTTCGAGATTAAACGACTTAACGGTTTTCTTCGATTTTATACGAACTACTTTAAGGACTGTGTCATCTCCTTCTTCGATTAGCGGGTAATAATTTCTGTCGGTCGGAATGAAGTTTAATTTGTAATCTGTCGCACCCACGTCGATGAACGCATCTTCTGGGTCTGATACAATCTGTACTTCGCCCCGCGCAAATTTGTGGCCGGGGCCATATTTTTTCCAATCCATTTTTTTTCCGCCGGGATCAAACACGCGGGCGAATTCACCTGTCAGCGTGCTGCGATAATATGCCTCGCTTGGCATGGGATTATAAGGAGGTGGAGCGCCGGTATCTTTTTTCCCCATCCGGAAGGCCAAAACATAAATGTGTCCATCTATGATCACATAGCTCGGCGGATTGAGGCTCCTTTGGGTGTTAGTATTTGGCGCTTGCCCGGGTTTGAAGCATCGGGGCGTTGTGCATCCGCCTTCTACATTGCGCTCTGCCGATTGCTGCGGTGACCCCGCAGGTTTTATCTGTGCGTTCGCTGGCCCTGTTGCCGACATGCCAAGCATTGCGAATGAAAGGGCAAAGGCCCCGGCTGTGTGTTTCCAATTGAGCTTCATACCCGCCTCCCCAAATAATTCTTGTGCCAACTCGGCATGTTGCCGGTATCGCCGGGCCACGCGGCGGGGTATAGGCCCATATATATGGGGGGTGACATTTGGGATTGCGCGGGGCTTACCAGCGGGCTTTGGACATTGCCCCAACGATGGATGCACGCGCCGCCGCCTGTGTGATTGCCTGCGCGATTGGCTTGCTCGCATGGATCACCGCGCCTGATATAAGGCCGTTCGGGGCGCAGGTGGTGGCCCCGTCCGCGATGGTCTATTTCCCCGGTGACCGTGTCGGCCAGCCGGTGCCAGTGGCCGAGGGTCAGGCGCAATTGGAGCGCACGGCAAAGGATGCGGTCCCCCGTGAATTGCGGCAGTTGCACTTTCCCCTGCCGACCAGCGCGGGGGCTTCGCTTTATATGCCCGCATCGCCGGACGATGCGGCGCTCTGGGTCAACGGCATGGTCGGCGGCGATAGCGCGCAGGGCAGCTATTTCGGACCGGGGTTCGGGCCGCACCGATTGTCGCAGGAAATCCCGGCATCGCGGTTGAGTTTTGAAAATAACAGAGTGGATGTGCTGGTCGCGCAAGGCTGGGCGGCGGCGCGCAAGCCGTTGGTATTCGCGGTCCCTGCTCGCACCGGCCCGGCCTTTGCCGCGATGATGGCGCAGGTTGAGGTGCGGCTGTGGCAGGGGGCGGTGGCCTTTGGCGGGGTCGGGCTGTTGCTGTCGGTCGCGGGGATGCTGTTGCTGCGCAGTCGTCCGGTATTTGCGGGCGGGGCGCTGTTTTCGGTTGCCCTTATCGATCAGGCGTTCGGATATTTGCCTCTGTGGTTGCGGCTGGTGCTGGCGACCGTGGGTATCGCGATAGTGATTGCGCGCATGACTTGGCGACCCGCGCTGGGCGGCGCTTTGTTGGCGGCGGTGGTTGCGGTGCTGGCTGGCGTTGGTCTGGCATCTGGATGGACGGCGTCCTTGTCCTTATCATGGGGTGCCAATGTTGCTTTGTGGCCGTTGGCGGGCTTTGCGCTGCCGATGCTGGCATTTGGTGAGGGGCGGCTGGTGTGGGCGGACTTCATTGCCGCACGCACCAAAATCCGCGAGCAGGCAGCGGTGATCGAACAGCAGGCGGATGCGTTGCAGGACAGCATCCGGACGG
>JANLRW010000357.1:0-4103 GCA_031361925.1 Sphingomonadales bacterium | reverse complement strand
CCTGCCCGCCGAGCAGTTTGTAAACGGGCTTGATCGCTTCCTTGCCGATGATGTCCCAACACGCCATTTCGAGCGCCGACAAGACGCCCATCAACGTCAGGTCGGGATGCTGGGTAAAGCCGCTCGAATACACCCGGCGCCATAGATTTTCGATATCATGCGGATCATTGCCCGCAGCATATCGCGCGAACACATCTTCGATCATCTTGGCAACCAGATGCGGCTCGAACGGTACACAATAGGCCTCGCCAATACCCGATACACCGGTATCGCTGGTGAGCTTCACAAAAACAAAATACCGCCCGCCAAAATGCGGTGGCGGGTTGCCGACGACGAAGGTCTCGATGTCCGCCAGCTTCACGGAGTACGAAACCCGCTAACGGTCTTGATCTCGAGAAAATCGCGAAGCCCGTATTCGCCATATTCGCGGCCATTGCCCGATTGTTTGTAGCCGCCAAACGGGGCCATATAATCCTGCGACGTGCCATTGATGCTGACCCCGCCTGCCCGCATCGCCCGGGATACGCGGCGCGCGCGCTCCATGTCGCCCGTCTGGACATAGGCGTAGAGGCCGTAGGGCGAATCATTGGCAATCGCGATAGCGTCCGCTTCGTCCTTGAACGGAATCATGACAAGCACGGGCCCGAATACCTCTTCTTGGGCAATCCGCATCTTGTTGTGGACGCCGGCAAAAATCGTCGGCTTCACATAATAGCCGCGATCAAATCCTTCAGCCCTGCCGGTGCCGCCCGCAATCACTTGCGCGCCTTCATCGATGCCGACTTGGATCAGGCCCTGGATCTTGTCGAAATGCCCCTTGCTGACGACCGGGCCATAATGCCTGCCCTTTTCCTTCGGGTCGCCAAGCTTGACGTTGTTGGCAGTTGTTGCCGCAATTGCCACTGCGTCATCATAGACCGACCGCTCGACCAGCATTCGCGTCGGCGCGTTGCATGACTGGCCCGAATTGCCAAAGCAGCTGAGCACGCCGCGCTTTACCGATTTTTCCAGATCACTGTCGGCAAAGACGATATTCGCCGACTTGCCACCGAGTTCCTGACAGACGCGCTTCACGGTGTCAGCCGCTGATTTGGCAATCTGCACACCCGCGCGCGTCGAACCCGTAAACGAGATCATATCGACTTCCGGATGGCTGGTCAGTGCGTCGCCGATGGCTGGACCCGTGCCGTGCACCATGTTGAAAACGCCTTTTGGGAAACCTGCTTCATCGACGCATTCGGCAAATAACTGCGCCGAAAGGGGCGCGATTTCGCTCGGCTTCAAGACCATAGTGCAACCGGCCACAAGCGCAGGCCCGACTTTGCAGACAATCTGATTTATCGGCCAGTTCCACGGCGTGATCAGCACGCAAACACCAATCGGTTCATGCACAACGATGCCATCCTCCCCGACCTCACATTCCCACGCCATTTCGCGCGCGGCCTTGATCGTTGCACGCAAATGACTTGGCCCGCTCTCGGCTTGCGCGTTGTAGGACAGATCGTAAGGCGCACCCATCTCCGTCGAGATCGCGGTGACCATCTCGTCATAGCGCCGTTCGAGTATCGCGATCAGTTTCTCGGTAAGCGAAATTCGTTCATCGAGCGACATTGCTGCATAGCCGTCAAAGGCAGCACGCGCCGCCAGCACCGCGCGATCGACATCATCCGGTCCGCATATTGCGACGGTTGCACATGGCTCTTCGGTAGCAGGGTTGATCGCCTCCACGGTCAAAGTCGATGTTGCGGGTTCGACCCATTCGCCATTAATGTATGATTTCAGGGGTGTGTTAGACATAGCCACAAGCTCTTTTCTGATCTTCGATAATGTATTTTTCGGCGCGCCAATAATGCCATGCGGCCCAGAAACCAGTTGGCGCAAGAACCAGCAATGCCAAGCGCAACGACGCGGCATCTGCACCGCCTGGCCCGGCGAAATAATCGCTCAGCAAGCCTACACCTTGCGGCGCAACAATCAAATTGAACACGTTGGCAATCAGCAACGAAACCGCGATGAACATCGCCCGCATCTTCGGCGGTGCAAGGTTTTGCGCCAATGAAAATGCCGGACCGATGTAGAAATAGATTGCCGGGATGAATATCCACCACATCGCGGTCGCAACGCTCAGCGAATTTGTCCAATACGCGATGATCGATGGAATCGTCGCCAACGCCGTTACGACCCCAAGCAACCGCAATATCTTGCGCGGATCTGTATATGCCGGACGCGCGACAAGCCATGCGGTGAACAAAGAAGCTGCGATGCCCATTATCAGGTGGATCGGGCCAACTACTGCACCAGCTTCGCCAACGTCGAGACCATAGGTCCGCTGAATGAAGGTGGGCGTAAACCACATCAGGCCCCAGCCCCACAGCGCGGACAGCCCGCTGCCCATCATAGCGTGCACAGCCGCTTTTTGCGACCACAGAAATTTCATGGTCTCCATGAAGGGCGGCGCAGGCTGGTCGGATACTGCATCAAGCCGCCCGCGCGCGGGCTCTTTGACGGTAAAATAAATAACCAACGCGAGCAGTACACCTGGAACCCCGAGTACATAAAACGCTGCCCGCCAGCCATATTCAGCTGCTACTGCGCCCGCCATATCCGCGCCAAGCCATGCACCGATGGGCGCACCAAGCGCAAAAACCGTCATCGCCATGGCACGGCGGCTGGCGGGAAAATAGTCGGCGACGATGGCGTTACATGACGGCGTTCCTCCTGCTTCGCCGATCCCCACGCCGATACGCGCCAGCAAAAGCTGCATATAGCCTTGCGACATGCCACACAGCGCAGTCATCGCCGACCAAACTGTCATGGAAAATGCGAGCAAATTCTTTCGGTTGTACCGATCCGCAATCCAAGACAAGGGGATACCCATTGTTACGTAGAACAACGCAAGAGACACGCCGGTCAAAAAGGCAACACCGCTATCGGTCAGATTCAGCTCCAACCGGATCGGCTCGAGCACAGTCGACATCACATAACGGTCCGCAATGTTGATTGTATAGGCAAGCATCATGATGATGAGGACATACCAACGCTGACCCAGCGTGCAGACCTGATCGGCGTCGATGGGCGTGGGCTGTGCATTTGTCGCCATTGTGATTCCCTCTTAAGTTGCTGCCAATCCCGGCCCTAATATGTTGCGCAGCGGATCGAGATGGGTGCTAAAATTCTCCCACAGATCGACACCGCTTTTGAAAATAGGTTGCCGCACCTGTTCCGAACTTGCTGTACGAACCGCACGCTTGGTTTCGTGGAAACTGATGCAGGCATCTTCGAAAGGCAGTCCGCAATAATCGAGCAAACGGCGGACTTGTGTGTCAAGGTCAGCCACAACATCTTCATAGCGGACACGCAATATCTTGCCGGGCAAAACACTGTCCCAATGATCCATCAGCGCCACATAATCCTTGTAGTAATGACCAATTTCTTCAAGCCCGTAGGTGAATTCCTGACCTTCGGCGAAGAGCTGTTTGAAGCCACTGAAACAACAGCCCATCGCCCCGCGCCTTGCATCGATAATCTTGGCATTGGGCAGGATCATGTGGATAAGACCAATATGCCGGAAATTGTTGGGCATTTTATCAATAAAATAGGGCGTGCCTTGCTTGCGATAGATGCGCGTGTCACGGATGAATTCGTCGCCAAAGCGAGCGACATCTTCGCGGTTCAGGTCGGCCAAATTGCCTGGATATTCTGGTTGCTCGCCAACTAGACGCTGACGGTCTAGCCGGTATGCAAGCGCAAAAATATTTGGGAGCTCCATGGTCCCCTCGACCTGGCTATGCGAGGCGAGGATTTGTTCCAGAAGCGTCGAGCCCGCCCGGGGCAGTCCAACAATAAAAATCGGGTCGCTCGCACCGTCACCAGCACCCGAAAAGCGATCAAGGAGTTCGGAAGTCACGAGTTCGAGCTGCAGTTGCATTTCATTCGAAAGCCGCGCCGGGTCGTAATTCAACTCCTCACGCTTCAGACGGTTACCGAGCTCATAATAGTCGAATGATCTGGCATATTCGCCGCGATCCTCAAGCGCCTTCCCCAATGCAAAGCATAGGTGATAGCGGTCCTCCAAGGCAGTTATCGGCGAGGCTTGGCGTTCA
>JANLRW010000293.1:0-2682 GCA_031361925.1 Sphingomonadales bacterium | reverse complement strand
TGCAATGATCATCGCGACGGCTTACCGGGCGGTCATCGTCCACCAAGCCGTGGCAGCGACGATTGCGGCAAAGGGTTTGCCCCGTCCGCTGACGGTCATTGTTGGCAGCAACGAAAGTTATCCGTTTTTCGATGCTCCGGTTACGAGTTACGGCGATTATCAGCAAAAATCGGACGCAATGGAGGCATCGCTATCGCCGGAGGGAGTTTCGTCGCAGGTCGCGTTTGAATCAGGGGAAAATAACCCGCTGCTACCGCCGACCGTGAGCGATCATTTTGCCAATTTTGGTCATATATCGGGTAGCGAAATCCGGCGTCGATTTGCCGATCCCGCTGTGCCCGTTGCCGAAACCGGAAAAACTGGGCTGATGAGTCGGCTATTTGGCCGCTGACCGCCAAATTGCACGATAGCATTTACCATTCTGCAACCGCCATGGGTTACAAGCTGAGCGGCAAAGGGCAAATTCATTGGCGCAGCGAGTCGAACCAGAAGCATTTTCTGACGATAACACGTCCCCCGCTGTGACGCGGGCCGCAGATTCGCGCAGTTTCTTCAACAAATTAAGCTCACGGATCACGCAACAAAATATTGTGCAAATGCCGCATAGCAAGACGCAAGAAGCGCTGTTGCTGCTACAAAATTATGAAGAAACCCGGCAAGGATGGTTTTGGTCGACCAATGCCACTGGTGAACTAACCTATCTGACTGACTCAATTTCAGAAACGTTCGGCAAAAAACCTGGGGAATTGCTTGGCACCTCATTTGTCGATCTGTTTGGCAAGTCAAAGGCCGAAGGTGACCGGCAGCGGACGTTGCCGTTCATGCTGGTCAAACAGTCGAAGTTCGACGAACTGGCTGTGCGCGCCGCTTGGCTAGAAGATGAACGCTGGTGGGCAATTTCGGGTCAACCGCAGTTCGATCAAAACGGCATTTTCACCGGCTATCGTGGCAGTGGCGTCGATATAACGGCACAGCGCCGTTCTTCCGACGATACCTCGCGGATGGCGACCTATGATTCGCTCACCGGCCTGCTGAACCGCTACCGCATGTCGAAAATGCTTGAAACCACGCTGACGGCATTCAAGCCGCAGCAGCGCCCGTGCGCGATCATGCTGATCGACCTCGACCGGTTCAAACAAGTGAACGATACGCTCGGTCATCCAGCAGGTGATGCGTTGTTGAAGCTGGTCGCCGAACGGTTGCTGAAAGTTGTTGGTAACAAGGAGAAGGTTTGCCGCCTAGGAGGTGACGAATTTCAGGTTATGCTGCCCGATACCGAGGATCGCGGAGCATTGGGTGACATGGCGGCCGAGATTATCCGCAGCCTTTCACAACCTTATTCGGTCGAGGGTAGTCGTTGCATCATCGGCGCGTCGGTCGGTATCGCCATCAGCCCATTCGACGGTTTCACTAGCGAAGAACTGATCCGCAATGCCGATCTGGCGCTTTATGCGGCCAAGGGGAACGGTCGTGGCCGTTTCCGGTTTTATTCCAGCGAACTGCACCAAGCCGCCGAAGACCGCCGTGCGTTGGAAGACGACTTGCGCGATGCCCTGCTAAACGGCGAGATGGCGCTGCATTATCAGCCAGTTGTTTGCACCAAAACCAACGTGGTTACGGGTGCCGAGGCGCTTATCCGCTGGACCCACCCGGAACGCGGCCCGATTTCGCCAGCGTTGTTTATCCCGATCGCCGAAGAAGCTAATCTGATTGGTCCACTTGGCGACTGGGCTTTAAAACAGGCGTGCGAAGATGCGGTAAAGTGGCCCGGCAAAATGCGTGTGGCCGTGAACGTTTCACCGCTTCAATTTGCCAATGACCTGCTGCCGAAGATTGTTTCGGAGGCGTTATCTAGCAGCGGATTGAAGGCTGACCGGCTCGAACTGGAAATTACCGAAGGCGTTTTCTTGCGCGAATCCGCAGAAACCGAAAATATGTTCGCGGCGCTGAAGAAAGTTGGTGTGCGGCTGGCGCTTGACGATTTCGGCACTGGCTATTCGTCACTTGGATATTTGCAAACAGCACCGTTTGACAAGATCAAGATCGACCAGAGTTTCGTGCGCGGTGCGACTGAGCCCGGCTCCCGCAATGGTGCAATTATTGCCGCTATCGTCGCCCTTGCCGAAGCGCTCGATATGGAGACAACCGCCGAGGGCATTGAAACACTCGACCAGATTGAACTCGTCCGTAAGCTCAATGTTAGCCATATTCAGGGCTTTGTATACAGCAAGGCCGTGACCAACGACGACCTGCATCAACGGTTTGCCGACGGCGACTGGGTTATTCAGCCGGCAGGCCCCGCCAAGCAACGTAATGACCGTCTGTCAATGTTCCGCAAGGTTCGGGTGATTCATCATAATCACTGCTATTCGGTGGTCGTTCGCAATCTGTCGGTGTCCGGCGCGCTGATCGAAGGCCTCCTAGATGTACCCGTCGATACGAAATTCGTCATTGATTTTGGCGAAGGACAATTGGCGGTATCGACCGTGCGCCGCTCCAAAAAACATCAACAGGGCGTTGAATTCGAACAACGGCTGGTTAGCGACGGCAATGGCGGGCTGTGCACCAGCCATCGTGTGTCGCCCTATTTGATCGCTGCCGCCGGACTAAGTGCCGGTAATCTGGCTGCTGCGGTTCAGCCAAAGACCGCCGCACCCGAGATGACTAACATGTCGTTACCTG
>JANLRW010000282.1:0-5757 GCA_031361925.1 Sphingomonadales bacterium | reverse complement strand
TTTGCTCGCCGATGCAGTGGGGATGCATTACAAGGCGATATCGGCAGTGTTTTCGGGCGTCGCCGACCTGAAAGAAGCGTTTGCCGAAGCCGAAGTTATGGCGCGGACTGGCAAGCAGACCTTGCTTTTCGTGGACGAAATACACCGGTTTAACCGCGCCCAACAGGACGGGTTTTTGCCCTTTGTCGAAAGCGGTGTGGTCACTTTGGTTGGTGCCACGACCGAGAACCCGTCGTTCGAGTTGAACGCCGCTTTGCTTTCGCGAACGCAAGTGATGGTGCTCAACCGGCTCGATGAAAATGCACTCGGCACGTTGCTTGACCGCGCCGAGGTGATTGAGGAACGCACTCTGCCGGTAACGACCGATGCGCGGGCTGCGTTGATCCACAGCGCCGATGGCGATGGCCGCTTCCTGCTCAATCACGCGGAGACGCTGTTTTCAATTACCATCGAAAACCCGCTTGATCCGCCTGCAATGGCGGCATTGCTGCAACGCCGGATGCCGGTCTACGACAAGGACCGCGAGGGCCACTATAACCTCATTTCCGCACTGCACAAAAGCTTACGCGGTTCCGACCCGCAGGCGGCGCTATATTGGATGGCACGGATGCTGGTGGCCGGCGAAGAGCCGCTTTATGTGCTGCGCCGCCTCGTCCGCTTCGCCAGCGAAGATATTGGTCTGGCTGACCCGCAGGCGCTGGTCCAGTGCCTTGCCGCCAAAGATGCATATGATTTCCTTGGCTCTCCGGAAGGGGAACTCGCCATCGTCCAAGCCTGCCTGTATTGCGCGACCGCGCCCAAGTCGAATGCGGCTTACAAAGCGCAAAAATCTGCATGGAAATCGGCACGCGATACCGGATCACTGATGCCGCCTGCCAACATCTTGAACGCGCCGACCAAGCTGATGAAGGACATCGGTTATGGCAAGGGCTATGCCTACGACCATGGCAGCGATCAGGGCTTTTCGGGCGCAAATTACTGGCCAGACGACATGCAGCCTGCGGAATATTACCACCCCGTTGAACGCGGGTTTGAGGCCAAAATCAAAGATCGCATCGCGCATTGGAATTTGCTTCGTAAAGATATCCACGACTAATGCCGTCAGGCGTTGTAAAATGATGTCGTCGATGTTGTAAAAATCTCTCACCCGGGTTATCCCCTCGCTGAGGCTTTCGTGATCATTTTGGTCGCGACAAAGGGGGAAATCACATGACGAATATGACGATTGCGGGGTATCAATTTGATCCCGACATGGCGATGATACTCGCCGAGAAAGCAGCGGTTGTGCTGGGCATTTTGCTCGTCACCTGGGTTCTGGCAAAGGCGGCAAAATGGGCGTTTGCCAAACTGGTTGATACAATCGGATTTTTCCGGCGTGGAACAAGCTCGGGTGAGAGCGTCGGCATGATGCTTGGCCGCGTTGTTTCGTTGCTCGTGTGGTTGTTCGGGCTGGTTGCGATTTTGAACGTATTGAACCTCGGCAGCGTAACCGGACCAGTTGAATCGATGCTGACAAGTGTGCTCGATTTCGTGCCGAACCTGATCGGTGCCGCCATCATTTTCTTTGTCGGTTCGATGATTGCAAAGATCGTCAAAGAACTGGTCGAAACCGCGATGATGACCGTTGATCTCGACAAATGGGCGAACAAGGGCGGGGTTGAAACCGTCACAGGGAACGCCACTATCAGCAAAACCATCGGCACGATTGTCTATGTGCTAATCATCATTCCGGTCGCAGTTGCTGCCTTGCAGGCATTGCAAATAGAATCGATCAGCGCACCTTTGGTGTCGATGTTAACGGTAATTCTGCATTCTATCCCCAACATCATTGGTGCGGCCATCATTCTTGGCCTTGGCTATGTCTTGGCGCGCTGGGTGGCCAATTTGGTGCAGGATATACTGCCGGGGCTTGGCGTCGACCGATCCGTTGGTGCGCTTGGCGTATTGCCCGATGGTACTTCACTCTCGTCGATAACCGCGAAGGTCGCGATGATTGCCATAATGTTGATTTCGGCGATTGCTGCAACGCGTTTGTTGCAATTCCCCGAACTGACCAATTTGGTCAACGAAGTGCTTGAGCTCGGCGGCAAAGTTATCTTCGGCGGTGTCATCATCGCGATCGGCTTGCTCGTGGCGAATATGTTGAGTGGTCTCGTGTCGGGCGCATCGGGCGGCGGCATGGGTGCCAACATCGTCCGCTATGCGACCATCGTCTTGTTTGTTGCGATGGGCCTCAAATATATGGGTATTGCCGACTCAATCATCGAAATGTCGTTTGGTGCATTGGTCATTGGCGGTGCAGCGGCATTTGCTTTGGCGTTCGGAATAGGCGGCAAGGATACCGCCGCAAAGGTGCTTGCCGACATCCGCAGCACCCCGCCAACGCCAGTCAAGCCAGCAGCGTCGATGACTGCCGATATCGTGACACGCGCCGCGGTCAAAAAGGCACCCGTCAAAAAGGCACCGGCAAAACCAGTGACTAAAAAGGCACCTGCCCGTAAGTAAAGCAACAACGAATGGAATTGGGGGGGGTGGGGCCGCCGCGCCCTGCCCTTTTCTTTTGTGCTGCGCACTGGCAGGGCAGCAATATGCTGCGCTTCACTTCTTTTGCTTGCGTCGATTGGTCGGGCGCAAAGGGCAGCCGCCATCCCGGTATCGCGCTCGCGGTGTGCGAAACCGGCAATGCGGCCCCGACCCTCATTACGCCGCCTAGCAGGCATTGGTCACGCCAAGCCATTGCGGACTGGGTCCTTGCGCAAACCGCAGACCTATTAATCGGTTTCGACTTCAGCTTTGCACCGCCTAAGATAGCGCGCGGCGAGTATCTGCCGGGCGACACCACCGCCGACAATGCCCGCAACTTCTGGGCCTATGTCGACGCGACCTGTGGCGACGAAGACAGGGGTGCTGCATCCTTCCTCGAGCAGCGCCACCGCCGCCACTTCTATTTTGGTGCCGCAGACGGGCCAAAAACCAATTATATGCATCACCGTGTATGCGAAGCGCATTACAACGCGGATGGCGGCGGCAAGCCGTCGACAGTGTACGACGCCATCGGTGCCGCGCAGGTTGCAAAGGCTAGCTTTGCTGGAATGCGGCTGCTGAACCAAATCGGCGCTGCATTGCCGATCTGGCCATTCGATCATATCACGGAACATGGGCCGTTAATCGTCGAAATCTACACCCAGATTGCCGCGCGGGCATCGGGTATTCGCAAAGGCCGAAGCAAAATCCGTGACGGTGTTAGCCTCGATGCGGCGCTCGCTGCGTTTGGCAGCACAGCTCATGAGCCAATGGAGCGCTACACCGATCACGCCACCGACGCGGTACTGACCGCAGCGTGGCTGCGTCATGTCGCTGAAAATCCTGATTTATGGAACCCGCCCGCCCTAAATCGCGAAATCGCACAAACAGAGGGCTGGACCTTTGGCGTGGTTTGACGCTATGGGCGCGATATTGTCAGTGTTCACACACCGATAATCGCAAACATTTGCGTTCGGTAGAACGCGGTGCCGGCTTAGCTCAGTTGGTAGAGCACCTGATTTGTAATCAGGGGGTCACGAGTTCGAACCTTGTAGCCGGCACCATTTTCTTGCCCTCAAGCGACACTCAACCCGACATCAATATTGCCGCGTGTGGCGTTTGAATAAGGGCATACTGCATGCGCCGCAGCCACGAGGCGTTCAGCGTCTGCTTTATCTACGCCCGGCAAATCGACCATCAGGTCGGCAGTAATGCCGTATCCACCTTCACTGCGCGGGCCAAAGCCGATTGTCGCAGTGACCGTGGCGTCGGACGGCACCGATATACCTTCCTTACCCGAAACCGCCTTCATCGCGCCAAGAAAGCAAGCCGAATAACCTGCAGCGAACAGCTTTTCCGGATTGGCCCCGACGCCGCCCGGCCCTCCCATCTCCTTTGGCACTACCAGTTTCACATCCACCGATCCATCGTCAGACCGGGCAGACCCGTCGCGCCCGCCGGTTGCGGTTGCATTTGTTTTGTAGATGACATTCACAGGCATTTTGGTTCTCCCTCAATGAAGTTTCGGCCAGACTATCCTACCATTGATGCGGGTCAAGACAGTCTATATGGCGATGGCCGCTTACTTGCCCGCTCGACACCGGTCTGAGCAATAACGCACTTCATCCCACACCTTCGCCCATTTTTTGCGCCAGTTGAACGGCTTTTGGCAATGCACGCATATTTTGCTCGGCAGATCGCCCTTCTTTACCATTTTTGGCATATTTCTGGTCCTTCGATGGCCTGACGTGGCATTTATGTCACCCTTTTGACGCCATTTCTATTAACGCAAAACTATCTGTTTGCGGGCAGCAATTTGTCCGGTTAATACGGCGACAACGCTGATGGTGGCTCATAAGGGAAGCCGGGGCGATAATATAACGTTCATCCCCATGAAAAGTCCGCAAAGGACACATGAAATAAACAGGAGAGGAATACCCATGAAGATCACCAACAGGATGTTCAAAACTGCGATGCTATCGACGATTAGCGTCGCATCTTTTGGTTTTGGAACCATCGCTTATGCACAGGATGAAGCACCGCAGGCCGAAGAAGAGGCGGCTGACGAAGATGTAATCATCGTCACAGCCACCAAGCGCGAACAGACGCTGCAGGATGTGCCTATTTCCGTTTCTGTCACTACCGGCGAAACGATCGAGCGGGCTCAGGTCCGCGATCTCATCGACCTTCAGACCCTTGTTCCCTCGCTCAAGGTCGGCCAGCTGCAAAGCTCGGCCAACACCAACTTCATCATCCGCGGCTTCGGTAACGGTGCCAACAACGCAGGCATCGAACCATCGGTCGGCGTGTTCATCGACGGCGTCTACCGCTCGCGTTCAGCAGCACAGATTGGCGACCTTGCCAACATCCAGCGCGTGGAAGTTCTGCGTGGTCCGCAATCGACGTTGTTCGGAAAGAACGCATCGGCGGGTATCATCAGCATTGTTACCAAAGCGCCTCAGTTCGAATTCGGTGGTGGGGTTGAAGTATCTTACGGCAATTACGATGCCTTGGTCGTCCGGGGCAACATAACCGGCCCGATCGCCGATACGCTAGCGTTCAGCATCGAAGGCAATTATAACAAACGCGATGGTTACATCAATGTCGTTAATCGCGGCGTCGATTCAAACGACCGCAATCGTTATGGCGTTCGCGGGCAATTGCTTTGGGAGCCTAGCGATACCGTTAAGGTGCGTTTGATCGCTGATTATGACAAGATCGACGAAATTTGCTGCGGCGTTGCCAATGTAATCAGCGGTCCAGCCACTGCTGCTGTAAACGGCTCTGCTGGCGGTGTCTCTCTTCTTCCCAACCAGCCGTTCGCTTATGACGTTTTCCAAAATTTCGACTCGGTAAACAAGATCAAAAACTATGGTTTCTCCGGCCAGATCGACTGGGATTTGACAGACGAGCTTTCGTTGACCAGCATCAGTGCTTATCGCGCCGTACGGTCATTTACCAACCAAGATTCGGATTTCACAAGTGCTGACCTGATCGGTGATAACCGCGCAAAAACTGCGATCAACACCTATACGCAAGAACTGCGTATAGCATCAGATTTTGATGGTCCCCTGAACTTCCTGCTTGGTGGCTTCTATTTTAAAGAAGATATCGACATTGCTTCGCAGTTGTTGTTCGGCAAAAACTTTCGCACCTACGCTAACTTTTTGACTGGCGGGAATTACGGTGGCCTTGAAGGCACCATCCGCGCTCTAAACGGACTTCCAGCCGCGA
>JANLRW010000260.1:0-8214 GCA_031361925.1 Sphingomonadales bacterium | reverse complement strand
TCATCGGGGCAGGAACAGACCAATATGTAAGCTACTCGCAACGCGGTGCGCTTCATATCATCGAACACACGCTGGCCGCGATTTGCGAGATTTTTCCAATCTACAGGCGGATGCGGATGTTGCGGACCTGGGGCGGGATTGTCGATGTGACGCCCGACCGTTCCCCCATTCTGGGCAAGACGCCAGTCAAGGGACTCTACGTCAATTGCGGCTGGGGTACAGGCGGGTTCAAGGCGACCCCGGGGGCAGGCGATTTGCTTGCCTATACGATGGCGAAGGACGAACCGCACCCAATTAACGCGCCGTTCAATCTTGACCGCTTTCGGGGTGGCCGGCTGATTGATGAGGCGGCAGCGGCGGCGGTGGCGCACTGATGATATTGATCCACTGTCCCTATTGCGATGAAAAGCGGCCGGAGATCGAGTTTGCCAATGCGGGGCAGGCGCATGTCGCGCGGCCACTCGACCCGTCGGGCCAAAGCGATGAAGAGTGGGAAGCCTATCTCTTCATCCGCGCCAATCCGCGCGGACGGCACCATGAGCGTTGGCGGCATGTGCATGGCTGCGGGCGTTTCTTCAACGCGGTGCGTGATACCGTGACCGACAAGTTTGAAGCGACTTACAAAGCCGGGGAGCCGCGCCGATGAGCGGTTACCGGTTAGCGACTGGCGGGCGGATTGATCGCAACCGGCGCATTCAATTCACCTTTGATGGCAAGACTTATGAAGGCTTTGCGGGAGACACGCTGGCGTCGGCCTTGCTGGCAAATGGGGTTACGTTATTTGGCCGGTCGTTCAAATATCACCGCCCGCGCGGGGTGATGGCGGCGGGGAGCGAGGAGCCGAACGCGCTTGTTTCGGTGGATCGCGGTCCGGGCCGCTTCACCCCCAATCTGCGTGCGACCGGCGTAGAAATTTACCAAGGCTTGAACGCGGTCAGCCAGAACCGCTGGCCATCGTTGAAAACCGATTTCGGCGCGATCAACGACCGGCTGGGAATGTTTTTGCCAGCTGGCTTTTACAACAAAACCTTCATGTGGCCGCGCTCGGGTTGGGATAAATTGTACGAGCCTGCGATCCGCAAGATGGCGGGACTCGGTGATGCGCCGACTGAGGCCGATCCCGATACATATTCGGCGACCTATGCGCATTGCGACCTGTTGATTGTCGGTACGGGGCCTGCCGGTATAGACGCGGCACTGGAGGCAGTCGGTTCAAACAAGCGCATCATTTTGATCGATGAGCACAATGAGATTGGTGGCGGCACACTAGCCGATCCGGCGCTTTGGCCTTGGCTCGAGCGCAGCGTGAAAGCGCTTGTGGATGCTCCGAATGTTACGGTGCTGACGCGGACTACGGCATTCGGATATTATCACGATAATTTCATCGGTGCGGTTGAGCGGTTGACCGATCACCTGCCAGAAATCGGCGATGCCCCGCGCGAAAAATTATGGCGGATCAGGGCTGGCGAAGTGATACTCGCTCAAGGCGCGATTGAAAGGCCACTTGTTTTCGACGGTAATGATACGCCTGGCGTAATGCTGTCATCCGCCGCAAAGGTCTTCGCGAATCGGTACGGCGTGGCGGTCGGCAAATCGGTCGCGCTAATGGCTTCGCATGACAGCGGCTGGCATGATGTATTTGCTCTGGCAAAGTTGGGGGTGAGCATCGCTGCGATCATTGATACCCGACGCTCGGTAGATGTTACTCTGCTGGATACGGCAGAAGAATTTGGGATCAAGGTGTATCTCAATCACAGCGTCACGGGCGTGAACGGCAGGAACCGCGTCAGGTCCATCCAGATATGCAATAATGATGATTATCTGGGCGGACGCATCACCTGCGACGCGCTCCTCATGGCGGGCGGCTGGACGCCGAGTGTGCATTTGTGGTCGCATAGCAAGGGGTCGCTCAAATGGCGTCACGATCTCGGCGCTTATGTGCCAGACGAGCCGAACGAGAATGTCCGCTGCGTCGGTGCCTGTTCGGGCGACTGGGATTTTGGTGCGGGGCTGGTGACCGATGTTCTGCCAACGCCCAGAGACCAGAGCCGCATCAAGGCCTTTGTCGATTTCCAGAATGATGTGACGGCAAAGGACATTAAACTCGCCGTGCGCGAGGGCTTTCGGTCGATCGAGCATATCAAACGCTACACAACCAACGGCATGGCGACCGACCAAGGCAAGACGTCGAACCTCAACGGATTGCAGATTGCGGCGACTGCGCTGGCTAAGCCGGTGACGGATGTCGGTTTGACGACCTTCCGTCCACCTTACACGCCGCAGACTTTCGGCGCGTTGGCGGGACATGCAAAGGGTGCATTGTTTCAGCCCATCCGCACCACCAACATCGACAGCTGGGCTGAAGAACATGGCGCAGTTTTCGAACTGGTCGCGCAGTGGCGGCGTGCTCGTTATTTTCCGAAAAACGGCGAGGATATGCATGCGGCGGTCAACCGCGAATGCGTTGCCGTCCGGTCATCGGTGGGGATTTTCGACGCCTCCACCTTGGGCAAGATCGAAGTCGTTGGGCTTGACGCGGCAGAATTTCTCAACCGCATGTACACCAATCCGTGGAAGGCGCTGGAGCCGGGGCGCTGCCGTTATGGGCTGTTGCTCAAAGAAGACGGCTTCATAACCGATGACGGCGTGTCGGCTCGGCTTGCTCCTGATCGTTTTCACCTGACCACAACCACCGGCGGTGCCGCGCGCGTGCTCAACATGATGGAGGATTATCTCCAGACCGAATGGCCCGATCTCGACGTTTGGCTGACCAGCACGACCGAACAATATGCGGTGATCGCGCTACAAGGCCCGAATGCGCGTAAGTTGCTTGAGCCGCTGGTCGAAGGCATAGACCTGACCGCCGAAGCCTTCCCGCATATGGCAATCCGCGAAGGCACTATTTGTGGCATCCCGACGCGGTTGTTTCGGGTAAGCTTTACCGGCGAATTGGGCTTCGAAATTAATGTGCCGACGGCGTATGGGCGGGCATTGTGGGAGCTGCTGATGGCTGAAGGCGCGCCATATGACATCACGCCTTATGGCACCGAAGCGATGCATGTGCTGCGCGCGGAAAAGGGCTTTATCATCGTCGGCCAGGATACCGACGGCACGGTGACCCCTTATGATGCGGGTCTCGATTGGGCCGTCGGCAAAAAGAAACCCGATTTTGTCGGCAAGCGTTCGCTGGCGCGGCCCGATATTGTTGCGCCAGGTCGTAAACAATTGGTGGGCTTGCTCATAGAAGACCCCAATATCGTATTGGCGGAAGGCGCGCAAATTGTTGCCAATCCCAATCAGCCAATCCCGATGACGATGATCGGCCATGTGACTTCATCCTATTGGAGTGAAGCACTGGGACGCTCGATTGCGCTGGCACTGGTAGCCGGTGGACAAGGCAAAATGGGCGAAACACTTTACATCCCGATGCCGGGTAAAACGCATTCGGCCAGGGTGAGCGCTGTGGTATTCTATGATCCGGAAGGTGCGCGGCTCGATGTCTGATACGCTCGCCCGTCATGATCCCATTCTACCAAAGCCCTTTGTGGCGGCTGGCGTGGCGATCAGCCTTGCTCCGCCCATGGCGCGTTATTCGCTGCGGACCCGTCAGAGGCAGGCGCTCGAAGCCTTGCTCGGCGTGAAGGTGCCAGATAAAATTGGAGCGACCGAAGGCGGCATCGCCTGCCTCGGCCCCGACGAATGGCTAATGCGTGCGCCTGCTTGTACCAAAATCCCGATGGGGGAGGGACTGGCAATCGCAGTAACCGATGTTAGCGAGCGGTCGGTGTGCATGATTGTCGACGGGCCAAAGGCGGCGCAGATATTGATGTCCGGTTGTCCGCTCGATCTCGACCAATTCGCGGTCGGACGCGCAACGCGAACGATTTACGAGACTGTCGAAATCATTGTTATCCGAGACTCGGAGGGGCGTTTTCAGGTCGAGGTGTGGGGCAGTTTCGCGGCCTGGTTGTGGACAGCGCTGACAACAGCTGCCAGCCACTAGGTTCGGAGCAAGGGGGAATACATTGGGAGACTGGACGAAAGACATCGATCTTGGCGAATATGGAAAGTCAAACCGCAGCTGGGGCGGGATGATTGTCAATCCGGCAGTGTTTTTTCCAACCGCCCTCATTTCTCTCGCGGTGATTATATTCTCGGTACTGGCTCCTGATACATCAGCTGATATATTTTCCCGCTTGCGCGCAGGCGCCGTTTCTCAGTTCGACTGGTTCTTCATGACAGCGGGCAACTTGCTCTTGCTGTTTTGCGTCGCAATCGCGGTGTCACCGCTGGGCAAAATCAGGTTGGGTGGCAAAGGGGCAAAGCCGGATTATTCCCGGCTGTCATGGTTTGCGATGCTGTTCGGGGCAGGTATGGGCATCGGCCTTGTTTTTTATGGCGTAGGCGAGCCCGTTACGCATTTCACCTCGTCGATGTCGGGAGGTTCAGGTGCGCCACTGGGCGGCGCAATTGGCGACCCGGTCGCGGCGCGGCGTATCGCCATGGCGGCAACGATATTCGATTGGGCGCTCCATCCATGGGCTATATTTGCGGTTACCGGACTGGCCCTCGCGGTTTTCAGTTTTGATTTCAATATGCCTTTGTCGATGCGGTCGGCATTCTATCCGCTGGTCGGAAAGGCCGTATGGGGCCGGGCCGGCGATATGATCGAAATTCTGGCGGTGCTCGCGACAATTTTCGGCCTCGCAACTTCGCTTGGCCTCGGCGCGCAACAGGCAATGGCGGGAATCAGCTTTCTGTACGGCGTGGCGAGTTCGCCGTTTACAATATTGGTGCTGATCGCATTCATGGCAGGAATTACTTTCCTGTCCATTCGCGGCGGTATCGACCGCGGCATTCGGATATTGAGCGAGGTCAATATGTGGGTGGCCTTCGCGCTATTGGTCTTCGTTTTGACCACTGGATCAACCGCACAACTGATCGAAGATATCGCGAGCAACATATTCCATTATCTGAAACTACTTCCGGCATTGTCCAATCCCATCGGACGCACTGACACTGGCTTCTACAATGATTGGTCGGTTTATTATTGGGCGTGGTGGATCAGCTGGGCCCCTTTTGTTGGCATGTTCATGGCGCGGATTTCATTGGGGCGAACGGTGCGCGAATTCATTGCCGGAGCGATGATCGCACCAAGCCTGCTCGGCATATTGTGGCTGACGATTTTCGGCGATGCCAGCATTGCGCAAATTGTCGCGGGCAATGGCGCAGAACTTGCCAAGGCGTCGCTCGATACGCAATTATTTGTGCTGCTTGGCTCCTTGCCCTGGGCGCAATTCACATCGGTTGTGGCGATCGCGCTGATCCTGATTTTCTTCGTAACCGGATGGGACTCGGGCACATTGGTGATCGACACGATGACGGCAGGCGGCCGAACCGACACGCCGCTTAGGCAGAAAACTGTTTGGCTGTTTGCGGTTGGCGGCATCGGAGTTGTGTTATTGCTCAGCGGCGGGCTGACATCGTTACAGGCCGGGGCTATTGCTACCGGCTTGCCGCTGGCATTGGTTCTGCTGCTGATGTGCGCAGGCACTCTGAAGGGATTATTGGCGCTTCACCGAGCACAAAGCGATGCAACTATGCAACGCAACTGACACATAATGCCGACATATCGAAAATGCATGGCACTATTACCCACAGAGGCAACTAGCCATTAGCGGAGGTTATGATAGCCGTTGGTCTAGATTGCTTGCTTGGGAGGGCCGCCGCATGAAACTACCGCAGGAATTCGATCTACACGCGCTTGAAGTGTTTGTAATGACCGTCGAACTTGGCGGCATGTCGCAATGCGCCAATCACCTGCAGGTTACGCAGTCAGCCGTGTCGCAAACCATCGCAAAGCTTGAAACCGGTATCGGCGCGCCGTTGTTTGATCGCACGATGCGGCCGTTAGGGCTGACCGCCAGCGGCAAATCGCTGTTCGCGCGCGGGCAAAAGCTTATCGCGCACGCGCGGCTTGCTTATGACGAAGTCCGCGAAGGCGCCAATCTTCCCATTTCTAGCGTCACCGTCGCAATGTCATTCAGCCTAGCCAATCAGCTTACCGCGCCGATCTTGCGCAATCTGGGTTCGCGTGCGGACCGGTGGAATATACGCTCGGGTATTTCGATGGAACATCAGGGCGAATTTCTGGCGCGCGATATCGACATGATGGTCACTGGCAGCTTCAATCTCGAACACCGCGACACGGTTGAGCTGCATCCGGTGTTCGAAGAGAGCTTCATTTATGTCTTTCCCAAGGACTTTCGCGAACCGCTGGATTTGGTGGGCGTGCCGTCGTCGCTGCCGTTCATCAGGTTTTCCCGCCTGACCGGAACCGGCCAGCAGATCGAGCGCCAGATCGTCCGGATGAAATTAAAGCTGCCGCAAATGGTCGAAGTGGAATCTTCGCATCAACAACTGGCATTGGTGGCGGCTGGACTGGGTTGGACCATCACCACGCCGGTCTGTCTGGCTGCGGTGAAGGAGCTATTGCCACAATTAAGGGCCGAGCCGATGACGCGTGGCCGTTTTTCGCGGGCGGTCCAAGTGGTCGCACGCACCAATGAACTGGGCGACATGCCGCGGCTGACAGCAGCGCTTTGCCAACAAGTCTTACAAGAAAAGACCTTTCCGTCGCTCATCATGGAATATCCCTGGATGGAGCAACAGCTCGTCTGGCCCAGTGCCAGCACCGAAGGGGAAGAATTGATCGCATGATCAAGCAGGTGGTGTTTTGGGCATGCGCGGTATTCGCCTTCCCGTTGCACGCGCAATCGAACATCCCCAGCAAGCCCGGCGTGGACGCCCCTGAACTTGCAGCGCTCGGACCTTATTCGGTCGGTTTCCGGACAGTAACTTTTGTCCACAAGCGGCAGCCCGATGTAGAAAATCCCGACCTCACGAAAGCTGGCATGTCGCTCGTGGACCGCATGCTGCAGGTCGATATCTGGTATCCGGCAAGCGTTATGAAGGGATCGAAAACCGTTGTTTATCGCGGCAGACTGTGGGGCGAACCACCGCGCCCGGCGGTTTCGTTCACGCAGGCCGGTTTGGCTGTGGCAAACGCCAAGCCGGTCGGTCGTGAGCATCCGCTGGTCGTTGTCAGTCACGGATATAGCAACAATCCAGCAGTTATGACGTGGCTGACGGAAAATCTGGCATCAAAGGGGTATGTGGTTGCCGCAATCCATCACCGCGATCCGAACCCCTATGTGGTGTCGCCCGTCACGCGCGCCGCTCCTAATTTTCACCGGCCGGTCGACATCGCTTTTGTGTCGGCGGAATTGCGGAAAGCATTGGGCGCGCAGATTGATCCATCGCGCGTTGCGCTGATCGGTTATTCGCAAGGAGGATACGGGGTACTGACGGCTGGCGGTGCAACCCTTGATCCCGGCGGGCCAAACATGGCGCTGGTTGCCGGTGGTTGGTTGAAGAAATTTGCGCGCGGAAGCGCCGGGGCGGACGCGATCAAGGTGGACGGTTTGAAGGCGATTGTCGCGCTTGCGCCGGGGGGTGGTTTACCGAGCAGCGCTTGGGGGACAGCAGGGCTTGCCGCGATAACCGCGCCGTTGCTCCTCATACAGGGCGATAGCGACCCGGTGGTGGATTACACAACCGGGGCGCTGGCGGTCTTTGGCGGCGCGGTGAATGCTGATCGTTATTTGCTCACCTATAAGCAAGCGGGACACTCAATCGCGCTGAACCCTGCGCCAGCCGAAATGCACGGTAGCCTTTGGGATATGGACTGGTTCGAAGACCCGATCTGGCGGCAGGACCGCATCAACGCGATCAACCTGCATTTCATCACTGCGTTTCTGGCTGTGTATTTGGGAGGCGAGCCGGATAAGCGAACATATCTCGATGTGCCGGTAGTAGAATCGGATATGGGCGAGTGGAAAGCACCGGACGGGACGCCTTGGGGCGCCTTCAGTCCCGGCGGTGATGGCGTGACGTTGTGGAAGGGTTTTCAGCGGCGACACGCCCGAGGGATGCGACTGCAGCACCGAAAGGCTGCGAATTAGAGTTCTAAAGTTCCCGCTGCGTCCTGCCAGAAATGCAGCATTGCCTCGCTGAAACTCAGCGGCACATAGGCATCGCAAGTGTCATCGCTGACCACATGCAGCCGTATACTGACATGTTCGATCATCGTGGCCGCACTGCATCCGGGCGCGAAGGCCGGGCTTTCGGCGTCGAACACACCGCCTTCCATCA
>JANLRW010000242.1:0-28307 GCA_031361925.1 Sphingomonadales bacterium | reverse complement strand
CGTCGGCGCGGTTGCAGTCGATAGCGACGGCAATGTCGCGGCGGGCACGTCAACCGGCGGCCTGACCGGCAAACGCTGGGGCCGGATTGGCGATTCGCCGATTATCGGCGCAGGCAATTATGCCGATAACCGCGCCTGCGCGGTGAGCGCCACTGGTGCGGGCGAATTCTTCATCCGGCTGGGCGTCGCCCACGAAATTTGCGCTCGGATGCGAATGCTGGGTGAAGACGCGCAAACGGCCGCCGACCATGTGATCACAGAAGTCGGCCTGCTCGGCGGCACGGGCGGTGTGATCGTCGCCGCGCCCAACGGCACCGCGACGTTTAGCTTCAGTACGCCGGGCATGTATCGCGGCAAGGCGACTGGTGCGGGCGAAAAGCTTGTTGCCGTTTACGGCGATGAATAGGCTATCGAGCGTGGCAGCGTGATACTAAGCGCTGAAGCGCCGTTTTAACCCGATTTTTGTTTCTGATCGCTACCCCGGTCGCAATGACTACCGCAGGCATCATCGCCAATACGTCGATCCAGCGCCATTTCGGCCTAGACTGGTTGCGGATCGGCGCGTTTGCAATGCTCATATTCTACCACAGCGCGATGTATTTCGGGCCGTTCCACTGGGTGCTAAAGGCCGCCAACCCGGTCGAGTGGCTGGCATGGCCGCTCGTTGCTATTTCACCGTGGCGGCTGATGATATTGTTCACCGTGTCGGGATATGCGACCTCTGCGATGCTCATGAAATTCTCCAAATTGTCCGGTTTTTTGAAAGAGCGATCAAAGCGCTTATTGCTACCGCTCATGTTTGGCATGGCAGTGCTTGTTCCGCCGCAAAGCTGGGTCCGGTTGGTCGATCAACATGGCTACACAGGATCATTTACCCATTTTTGGACTAGCGATTATTTTGGCTTTCATATGATTTCCGGGCAGGCGTTACCACATTGGGAGCATCTGTGGTTCCTGGGCTATTTGTGGGCATATACCGCATTGCTGACCGCAGTGATTGCAGCGGTTCCCGATTGGCATCGCTATTTTGGCCGCGTGGTCCAGTGGTTGTCGCATGGATACCGCTTGCTTGCGGTGCCTGTTGTCATACTCGTTTTTTTGCGATTAATGCTGACCAAAGAGGGCTTTGCCGACCACGGTATGTTTGATGATTTGATCGGCGATGTGCATTATATTCCGGCCTTTCTGTTCGGATTTTTATTGGCCCATTTCCCTATTTTATGGACAGCAATCCGGAAGTGCTGGCGCGTTGCTTTGGCGGGATCAATTGCCGCCTACGCCGTGCTCGGCTACGCGGTATATGCTGGTTCGGTTGCGAATAACATGCCGACATGGTTGCACGTCGCCGAAACTGTTGCCGACACCGTGATGGCGTGGCTGATGGTACCTGTCGCGCTCCAGTTTGCCGACTACACACTAAATCACGACCACCGCTGGCGGGCGACTTTGGCACAGGCGGTTTTCCCTGCCTATCTGGTGCATCAGACGGTTATCGTCCTCACCGGTTGGTTGTTGCTGCGCTACGATTGGCCCAATATTGTCGGCTTTGCGCTAATCATAACTATGGTCATTTCGGCCAGTGCCGCCGTTTATATTTTGGCAAGCAGGGTTAGCTGGCTCGGGCGATTATTGGGTGTGGTGGCGAAGCCTGCGTTGCATACGGGCAATCCCATTCCGGCCAAAAACTAGCTTAATCGCAGCTGCTGCCTGACGGGAACGACGCCGTATCTTTTTCATTCTTTTTTGGGCGGACGTCCGCGCTTTGCGGTTTTGCTGACGGCGACCTTGACCCCGCGCCTGCCCAGCGCCTCGCGTAGCAGACATTCTATTTGGGCATTAGCACTCCGTAAATCAGCCGCCGCGACCCGCTCGACCGCTGTAAACAGTGCAGGGTCCAGGCGGAGCGGGAAGGCCTTTTTTTGGGGAGCAGACAACCGGCGTTCCTAGCTGTAAAGTGTGCCTGCGTTGACCACGGGCTGCGTATCGCGTTCGCCGCACAGCACGACCATCAGGTTCGACACCATCGCCGCCTTGCGCTCGTCATCAAGCTCGACCACGCCCTTTTCCGCGAGTAGCGCCAGCGCCATATCAACCATTCCGACCGCGCCCTCGACCAAAGTCGCCCGCGCCGCGACCACCGCTTGGGCCTGCTGACGACGCAGCATTGCACCCGCAATTTCGGGCGCATAAGCGAGATGTGTGAAGCCACATTCGTCGACGCTGATGCCTGCAACCTTCAACCGTTCAGTAAGCGCAATCCGCAATTCGCCGCCAACTTCGTCATGGTTACCGCGCAAGGTGACCTCTTTGTGCTCGATATCGTCATAAGGGTAGCGCGAGCCGATGGCACGGACCGCGGCTTCGATTTGAGCCATCACAAACGCTTTGTAATCATCAACGTCGAACAAAGCCTGCGCGGTGTCGGTCACGCGCCAAACCACTTGCGCCGCTATTTCAATCGGGTTGCCGCGCAGATCGTTGACCTTGATCTTGTCCGAAATCAGATTGTTCGACCGAAGCGAAACCTTTTTCTTGCCCATCCACGGCCAAATCCAGCGCAGCCCTTCATTGCGATCTGTACCTTTGTAAGCACCGAACAAGGTAATGGCGACGCCTTGGTTAGGCTGAATCATGTAGAACCCCGCCGAGAGCAATGTGAAGGCGACAATGGCTCCAATCAGACCGGCAACGTCACTCGGCGCTGGTGCGTCGTTCGGTCCGATGACATGGGTCAGCGCCCAACCGCCGTAAATCAGGGCCGCCAGCATCAGCGACAGAGCAAGATAGCCGCTAAATCCGCCCGAGGCGCGTTCGTTACTGGAGTTGAGCGCGCCCTGTGGAATCGAATTGTTCATCAAAACCTCCCGTTAAATACGATATCATATTTATATCATAAAACCGGAAGCGCAAGGAACTTTTCGACCAACCGAGTTTGCAGTTCAGCGGCGGTTAAGGTAGATTACCTCAATTCATCTACAAAAAACAACCATTGGTCGTAGTTCATCTCCCATTTTTCGGACCATGGAGAAGTAAAATGTATATACAAAAGAGTAACTTCGCCGACATATCGACTCGTCCGCCTAGTTTGCGCGGCGGATTCGTCCCTTTATATCACGCCGACACGGTCAACCACTGCCCGGCATGTGGCCATACCCAGTGGCATATCGGTCGCGCTATTGCCGAATGCGCATTTTGCGAAACCGCGTTGCCATTGGCCGCAAGCGCGTCGCAGCCAATGGAACCGCTATTCTGGTCGCGTAGCAGCTCGACGGCAATGGCGGCGTAAACGGTTAGAGATCGCCGAAACTTTTGAGTGCGGCGCGAGCAATTGGTTCGCCCCATTCCTGCACAAAATGACCGCCGCCTTCGATTTCCATCGGCGGTGGACAGCCGTTGATCATTGCATTCAATTTCATCATCGCTGGCGGCCCAAGCACCGGGTCCGCCATGCCGATTGCCATAAAGCTTCTGCCGCTCCATTCGTTGGCCCAGAAAGCAGCCGCCGCGCGGCTGACCTCGACCCCTTGCATATCGGGCGTAACCGGCACCAAAGCGGGGAATACTTGCGCGCCTGCTTTATATTCCGGTCCGGGATAAGGCGCATCATAAGCCGCAATTTCGGCGGGCGTCAGATGCGGGGTGCCCCGCGCTATCAACTGACCAATCGGTAGATCCGGCGTTGAGAGAGCATAATTTTTCCACGCCAGGAAGCCTTCGCCCGGCGAACTGCCTACGCCTAGACCGGTATTCATCACGATCAGCCGTTCCAAACGTGGCTTGAAATCAGGATCAACGGGCAAAGTCAGCCCGAGCAGCCCGCCCCAGTCCTGCACAACCAAGGTGATTTTCTTCAAATCCAGTCGCTCCACCAAAGCGAGTAAATAATTGCGGTGGAAATCGAAGCTGTAATCGGATTGCTTCACCGGTTTGTCCGAACGACCGAAGCCGAGCAAGTCGGGTGCAATCACGCGCGCGCCACTTTCAAGAAACACCGGGATCATCCGCCGATACAAGAACGACCAGCTCGGTTCACCGTGGAGGCACAGGAAGGTCCGTTCCGCATCGTCCGGGCCGACATCGACGTAAGCAATTCGCAAGCCTGCATAGCCGGGCAGATCGTCCACATAGCCCACCGGAAAGTCGAAATCAGGGATGTTTGCAAACCGGTCACCGGGTGTGCGAAGTGCCTCTATCGTCATAGCGGGTCCTTGGGGCCAAGTAGTAGCGCCCGAAGTGCATCGACCAGCGCGTCCTTGTCAATTCCTTCTTCGCCCCGCGCAATCGCGAAGCCGGCGGCGTTCATCGCCCCCATCAGCAGGACAGCCACCGGCTTGACCGGGCGTTCGGCGATTACCCCTGCCGCCATCAACGCCTGAGTCCCGCGCATCACGGTCTTCAGCCCCAGCCGCGCGTCGATTTCGCGCCATTTGTCCTCGCCAAAAACCGTCGGACCTTCGACAAAAACAATACGGTGAAAATCGCTTCGTTCGGCAAAATTGAGCGACTGCCGCACCCCTGCCAAGAAAGTTTCAAGTGGTCCAAGCCCAAGCTGCGGACTCGATGCCGCACGAGCATTGGTGTCGAGTTCCATTTCGAGCAGCTCGAATACGGCTTCGAAAAGACCCTGTTTTGATCCAAAGTGATGAAACAGCGCGCCAATAGTCACGCCCGCCGCGGCAGAAATCTCGCGCGCTGATGTGGCGGCGTAGCCCTGCCGCGCGAATAGGTCTTGCGCCTGCGCAAAAATATCGGCGCGCGTTTGCGCGGCATCTTTGGCATTACGCTTTGGTATCAGCCCGCTCCAAATGCTAAACTATTGACAATTTGCATAGCATAGTTAAATATCGTTGATATGTAAAAAGACTCGGGGGGCTGCTTCATTTTACTTTGGAGTTTGCAACCCGGTAATGACAAAGCCGACCGGCGACTTGCGACCCCGCCGGTCGGCCTTGATGCTCTCCTCTTTCTGTCAAGGAAGAGGAGAGCATATTTTTTTTCCTCATTCGCCAGTCGGGAACCCTCGTTTTTTCAGGATATACTTAACCTCGGGGTCGCGTCCCCGGAACGCCCGATAGGCCTCCAACCGGTCACTTTCGTTGCCGGTCGAAAGGATGATATTCCGGAATTTTTCCGCCGTTGCCTTGTCCCAGACATCGCCTGCTTCATCGAACGCAGCCCATGTGTCAGCATCCATCGTCTCAGACCATAAATAGCTATAATAGCCAGCAGAATAGGCGTCAGATGAGAACAGATGGTTGAACTGTGGCAGACGGTGGCGCATCACCATTTCTTTCGGCATCCCGATTTCGGCCAAGGCTTCGCGCTCAAAGGATTTGGGATCGGTGACCGGCGTAGCGCGTTGATGCAGCTTCATGTCGACAATCGCGCTCGACAGATATTCGACCGTGGCAAAGCCCTGATTGAAGGTATCGCTCGCCTTGATTTTGTCGACCAAAGCGGCAGGAATTGGCTCGCCGGTCTGATAATGTTTGGCATATTTGTTCAGCACATAAGGCGTCAGCAGCCAGTTCTCGTTCACCTGCGAGGGATATTCAACAAAATCGCGCGGTGTCCCGCTAAGTCCCGGATAGGTAATGTCATAGCTGAAAAAATGTAGCGCATGGCCAAATTCATGGAACAGCGTCGAGGCATCGTCGATGCTAATCAGCGTCGGCTCGCCGCCAGCGCCCTTCACAAAGTTATTGTTGTTCGACGCCAACACCAGATTATTCTTGCCCGACAGCTTGTTCTGCGCACGGTAAGTGGTCATCCAGGCGCCGGATCTTTTTCCAGCACGTGCAAAATTATCCAGATAGAACAGCCCTACAGGCTTGCCTTCGCGAGAAACATCGAAAGTGCGGACACTCGGTTCGAAGACCGGCACCGTCCCAGTGTTTTCTGCGAATTTTAGACCATAAAGCTTGCCAGCCGCATCGAACATCGCAGCGACCATATTGTCGAGTTGAAAATATGGCTTCAGCTCGTTTTGGTCGAGGTCATATTTCGCTTTACGGACCTTCTCGGCGTAGAAACGATAATCCCACGGCTCAATGGTAATTTCCTGCGCGTTGGCAATCGCCTGCATGTCAGCGACCTCTTCCTTGACCCGCGCCACCGCTGCAGGCCAGACCTTCATCATCAGGTCCATAGCCCGCTCGGGCGTCTTCGCCATCGTATCGGCCATCCGGTAATGCGCGTGGGTTTCAAAACCGAGCAGCGCTGCGCGCGCTTGGCGCAGTTTGAGGATTTCGGTGATGGTCGTCGCCGTATCATTGGCATCGTTGTTGTCGCCGCGGCCAGCAAAGGCGCGCCAGATCTTTTCACGTAGCGCCCGATTGGTTGCATTTTCCAACAAAGGTTGCACAGCAGAACGGGTGTTGACCAATGCCCATCCAGTCTTGCCTTTGGCTTCAGCCGCCGCCTTCATTGCGGCAACGAAGCTCGGCTGCAAGCCCGCTAATTCAGCCTCGTCGGTGATCAGGATATAGGTTTCTTCATCGGCCAGAACCTTGTTCGAAAATTCCGAAAAATGTTTTGCCAGATCGGTTTCAATCGCAATTACCTCGGCTTTTTTGGCAGCGTTCAGCAACGCGCCGTTGCGCACCATCGAATCATAAGTCCGTTCGAGTAGGCGCATCTGCTTGGCATCAAGGTTCAATTGCGCGCGGGTATCATACAGATATTTGACTCGCTGAAAATAGCGCGCGTCGAGCGACATTTTCGAGAAGAACTCGCTGATCTTCGGCTCCCACTCACCCTGAATCCTGCGAATCTCGTCATTTGACAGATTGGATGAATGGACCCCCCACACAGAAAATAGCCGATCAACTTTCTGTCCGGTCAGCTCGTTGGCGATGATCGTGTTTTGAAACGTGATCGGCTCATTCGCGGATAGAATCGCCTCGAATTCGGCCTGCGCTGAATCCATCGCCGCCTGAAACGCAGCGGGGAAATCGCCAACCTTGACCTGGTCCCAAGGCGGCACACCTTCATACGGCCCAGTCCAAGGTTGCAAGAACATAGGTTCCACCGCAGTTTGTGCCTTCGCAGTCTTCGCCTCAGCAACCGCGGCCATTGCAACCCCCGAAAGCATGAGCACGATCGCTCCGCCCAAAATTTTTCCCGCTTTCACGCATGATACTCCTCAATATTTTGTCAGGCCGTCGAACCGGCCCGTGATGGAATTCGATTAGCGACTTGCCCGTCGCCATGCAAATAGCCAGTTCGGATGGAACCGATTGATCCATTCCGGATCGGATATCAAACCGAACCAGCCATCAAAGACGCGTGATTGTTATTTAGAATTGCATTAGAACATATACTTGGGAGTAATCAATTTGAACCACAGCATTGCCCTTGGTGAACCCTCCACACGTCGCCGGTCCGCAACGATTTGGAGCAGCGATGCTGGGCGCGCGTCCGAACTGGCGGCACTCGCAACTCTGGCGGGTTGCACCATTGTTGAAGCCGAGTCCGCGCACACAGCCGATTTTGTTCTCTTCGACCTTTCCTCCAAAACCGAGCGGCCTGCAGATTCCTTATCCGAAATAGTGCGATATCTCGAAAACCACCGCAGCACAGCGCTGGTTTGGACCGATATGGACGGGCTGGAGGAAGCATACGCGCTTCTACCACAACGCCAATGCCATTTTCTGGTCGACGCCACCGATGGCGAGGCGATGCCGATTTTGGCCGGAGCATATGGACGGGGCGCAATGGAGCGACTGCACGACAGGAACCGCGAGGTTGAGTTTGGTTCGCTTCACCGGATCAGCGACGAACTGGCCGAATTTGCGCGCACTTTGTCACGCATGGCGGACAATGACCGCTCGGGATCGGGCGTTTCCGACAAGCCGGTGTCGTTTCGCCCCGCCCCTGTTGGCGGCTTCCAACCGTTCCCGACACGCGACGTTGAAAAGGCCGGGACTGCGATAAACGCCAAGGCGATCCGCGAGACGATTAAGCTCCGCCGGTTGCGCGACAGTTTTTTTGACGCCGAGTTATTCGCCGATCCGGCTTGGGACATATTGCTGGACCTGATGGCCGCGCGGCTTGAGCAGCGCAATGTATCGGTATCGAGCCTGTGCATCGCCGCCGCAGTCCCGCCGACAACGGCACTGCGCTGGATTACCGCGATGACCGAAAGCGGGATGTTGATACGCCGGCAAGACCCCGATGATGCCCGGCGCGTATTCATCATATTGGCAGATGAGGTCGCAGCGAAAGTCGGTGACTATTTTGCTGCCGCGCACCGGCAAAACGTGCATAATATAGGTTAGCACTTGCCAAAAGCACTTTGCTTTGGCAGAGGCGCTCAACCCCAATGGGGGCGCTTAGCTCAGTTGGTAGAGCATCTCGTTTACACCGAGAGGGTCAGCGGTTCGAGCCCGTTAGCGCCCACCATATGTGGGGCTGTCCTGTGGACGAAGGGAAGAGCAATGGCGTTCATCCTGCAGAAAGCTTTTCCCGTGCACGTTCTGCATATGCGGGTCCAATTTTTCACGATGTTAGCCGTTGGTAGTGCAGCCGTTTTGTGTTTTGCACCTCAAGCAGCTTTCGCGCGTGAAAATGACCAAGCCGAGAGCGCTAGTTGTTCGTGCAAAGCGCAACGCCGGGTAATCCGTTCACCGACCGAATCAATGCCGATCCGCAAGAAAGATAAGGACCGGGTCCGCCGTATCTTGATGTAAAGCCGCAGATGCATCAGGCGGCTTCGGCCAGCAATTTCGCCATTTCCGTATCGTCCCATTCCACCCCGCCGATAACGCGCCAGACTTCGCGGCCTTGCGAATCATATAATATCGTCGTCGGCAACGCGATATTGTTGCCGAACGCTGCGAGTAAGGCGTTATCAGGATCGGTATAGGGTTCCAGATTGGCGATCGCTGCAGTTTTAAAAAATGCGGCGACCGGCTTACGACCTTCCAAATCCTGCGACACCGCGATCACCGAAACCCGGCCTTCCTCAAGCACTGCGAGCGCATCAAGTGTCGGCATTTCCGCCTTGCACGGCGCACACCAGGTTGCCCAGATATTGACGAGCAGCGGCCGCCCGGAAAAATCGGACAGCGTCACATCGCGCCCGTCCGCCCCGGTGAAAGCGGCTTTTGGAGCCTGCGCTCCGGCAAATTTGTAACTAAGCGTCGCGCGCATTCCGCTTGCGCTTTCCAGCCCGATCTCGGCTTGTTTGCTTTTTCCTGTGACGGCGGCTGAGGCTGGTTGCGCTTGCCCAGCAGGCTTTGAGCCACTATCGCAGCCAACCAGAAGTATAAAGGCCAAGGCAATAACGAAGCGCATTTCAGATTCCAATAGCATGTGGGGTGGCCGCTTTGGGGCTGGACCGTCGGATATTATGCGCGAGATAAATGCCTCTATCCCGTTCGACAAGCGACTTTGGCGCGAGGACATCGCGGCGAGCCACGCCCATGCCAATATGCTGGCGGCCAATGGCATCATCACAGACGCTGATAATGCCGCAATCCAGCAAGGACTGACCGCGATCCATGCCGAATATGAAGCCAACGGCGTTCCGGTCGATTTGGCACTCGAAGATATCCACATGGTCACCGAAACGCGGCTACGCGAAATGATTGGAGAACCAGCGGCACGGCTGCATACTGCCCGGTCGCGCAATGATCAGGTAGCGACCGATTTCCGGCTTTGGGTGCGCGGCGCGATCGACCAGGTCGACGCAGGGCTATCGACGTTTCAGTCAGCGCTGGTCGCGCGCGCCGCTGAACATGCCGACAGCATTATGCCAGGATTCACTCATTTGCAGGTCGCGCAGCCGGTTACATTGGGGCATCATCTGATGGCCTATTATGAAATGGCGAAGCGGGACCGCAGCCGCTTTGCCGATTGCAAGGTCCGTCTCAATCAGTCTCCGTTGGGCGCGGCGGCGCTAGCTGGCACTTCGTTCCCGGTAGACCGGAGCGCAACCGCCGCAGCGTTGGGATTCGACGCAATAATGGCGAACAGCCTCGATGCCGTATCTGACCGCGATTTTGCCATCGAGTTCCTGACTTCGGCGGTCCAAACCGCGCTCCATTTGTCCCGGATGGCCGAGGAAATGATCCTGTGGGCGTCGCAGCCTTATGGCTTTATCAGCCTGCCCGACGCGTGGTCGACCGGCAGTTCGATCATGCCGCAAAAGCGTAACCCCGACGCCGCCGAGTTAGTGCGCGGCCATTCGGCAAGGATCATGGGCTGCATGACCAGTTTGATGGTGACAATGAAGGGCCTGCCGCTCGCTTATTCAAAGGATATGCAGAACGACAAGCCGCCGGTCTTCGAGGCCTATGACCTGTTGGCGCTGTCGCTTGCGGCGATGACCGGGATGATTGAAAATGTAACGTTCAATCCTGAACGGATGCGCGAAGTTGCCGCTTCGGGCTTTGCAACCGCAACCGATCTGGCCGACTGGCTGGTACGCGAACACGCGATGCCGTTTCGCGAGGCGCATCACGTTACGGGCAGCATTGTGAAGACCTGCGAGGCGCGCGGCGTCGGGCTTAAGGCGATTTCCGCCAATGATCTCGCCGCTGTTGATGCGCGTTTGGCGGGGAGCAGCCTGCCCGATCTCTCGGTCGCCGGGTCGGTGGCTAGCCGGACAAGCGCTGGCGGCACCGCCCCGGTTCGGGTAAACGAGGCTATTGCTGCGGCCAAAAAGGAGCTTGGCTTATGATTCGTAAGAGTATTTGCGCGTTGGCCGTAGCGCTGTCACTGGCCGCGTGCGGCAAGGTCGGCGACCTTGAACCGCGCACCGGACAAAGCCTGCCGCCTAAAGCTTACGGCCAGACATCAACACCGTCCGCAGAGGCGCTCTCGACTCCATCGGTGCAGGCACGGCCGGGCCGCAGCGACGAACTGCTCCGCCGGTCCGAACGGCGCGAAGATGATCCCTTTGATCTGGCGCCCGGCGAAGAGCCAGTACCATTGCCAAATGCGGACACCACAAAAAAACCAAAGCCCAAAGCAGGTTAAGCACATTCTCCCATGAATCATTTTGAACTGATAAATGGCGTGCTCCACGCCGAGCAAGTTGCTTTGCCAGATATTGCAGACGCTGTCGGCACACCAGTCTATGTCTATTCCAGGGCAACGTTCGAGCGTCATGCGCAGGTATTTCGCGAAGCGCTTTCGGGCCTCGATAACCCGCACATCGCCTTCGCGGTAAAGGCCAATCCCAACCTCGCGGTCTTGAAAATCCTCGCGAAGCAAGGTTACGGCGCCGATGTTGTGTCAGGCGGTGAACTCGACCGCGCTTTGGCCGCCGGAATGAAACCCGGGGACGTTGTTTTTTCGGGTGTTGGCAAGACCGCAGATGAAATGGTGCAGGGACTGAAAGCCGGAATCGGCCAGTTCAACATCGAATCCGAAGAAGAAGGCCGCGAGCTATCGACGATAGCCGAAATGTCAGATGGCCGTGCCAGCGCGGTGCTGCGCATCAATCCGGATGTCGATGCCGGAACCCACGGCAAAATCTCGACCGGAAAAGCAGACAATAAATTCGGTGTCGGCCTGCACAAGGCGCTGGCGATCTATGGCCGGTTGGCGGCGCTGCCGGGGCTGAACATGCGCGGCGTGGCGCTCCACATCGGCAGCCAGTTGACCAGCCTCGATCCGCTGGAAACGGCGTTCAAAAAAGTCGGAATATTGGTACAGGACCTGCGCGCCGCCGGGCACAAAATAACCCATGTTGATCTTGGCGGCGGGCTTGGTGTGCGTTATCATTCAGGTGATAACCCGCCCGAACCAGCCGATTACGGGGCGATGGTGGCACGCGTTACACAGGATTGGGGTGTGCGGCTGATGTTCGAACCGGGCCGCGTGATCGCAGGCAATGCCGGTGTCCTTCTGACCCGCGTGATCCGGGTGAAACCGGGTGGCGGCAACCTGCCGTTTGCGATTGTCGATGCCGCGATGAACGATCTCGCACGGCCTGCGCTGTATGACGCCTGGCATGACTTCGAGGCTGTTGAACCCACGGGCCAGCGGATGACCGCCAATATCGTAGGGCCAGTATGCGAAACCGGCGACACCTTTGCAATGGCGCGCGAAATCGACAGCGTAGCCGCAAATGACCTCGCGATTTTCCGCACTGCGGGGGCCTATGGCGCGACAATGGCGAGCACCTATAACAGCCGCGGGCTGGTGCCCGAGGTGCTGGTCGATGGTAACAAATTCGCGATCGTTGCCGAGCGGATTTCGCCAGCGACGATCCTCGCCGCCGAGCATGTTCCTGACTGGCTGGAGTAAATATGGACCAGTTGCCGATCTTCGTGAACCTGAAAGGCAGCAAAGTCATCGTGGTCGGCGACGGCGATGCAGCGGATGCAAAAAGGCGATTGGTCGAACGCGCGGGCGGCATCTGCGTTGATGCTGATAACAGCGAGGCGCGGATTGCCTTTGTCGCAATCGACGATGAAACGGAGGCGCTGGCAACCGCCAACGACCTCAAAACACGCGGTTTACTGGTCAATGTCGTCGACCGCCCTGAATATTGCGACTTTACCACGCCAGCGATTGTCGACCGCACGCCTGTCCTGATCGCGGTCGGCACCGGTGGGGCGTCGGCGGGCATGGCCAAGGCCATCCGCCAGCGGATCGAAACGATGCTGCCCACAGGGCTAGGCAGGCTTGCGAACACAGTAGCCGACGCGCGCGATGCCATCAGAGCACGCTGGGCCAATGGTGCCGACCGGCGACGCGCGCTAGATGCTGCGTTCAAAAGCGGTGGTTCGCTCGATCCGTTTTTCGACCACCAAACAGATGCGGTTGGCGTGTGGCTGCGAAACGCCGGTGAAGCGCCGCCATCGCGGCTGATCGAAATTCCGTTACTGTCGAACAGCCCAGACGACCTGACATTGCTCACTGCACGGCTCCTGGGCGAAGCGGACCATATTTTTCACGATGCCGAAATTTCGCTAGCTATCTTAACGCGCGCCCGTGCCGATGCGCTCCGGCAAGTGGGCGCGCCGCCACCAGTCGCACCTGGTGGCCTTACCCTTTACCTAAGGTTGCCGTCGGCACCGGCTTGAGGCATGAGGGTTGCCATATGAATGACGTGCCTTCCAAAATCCTGATCTTCGGCTGCGGCAATATGGGTAGCGCGATGCTGCGCGGGTGGATCGCAGGTGGGGTGGAGGCCAGCCGTTTTGTTGTAGTCGATCCGGTTGCCACCGGATTGCCTGACGGCGTTTTGGTCCTGCGCTCGCCGTGCGAATTAGCCGAAAAATTTGGCGTCCTGCTGCTCGGTATCAAGCCGCAGATGATTAGCGAGCTCGCCCCGCAAATCGCCAATTGGGCAGAACCTGGCGCCCTTGTCCTTTCCATCCTCGCCGGGACCGAAACGATAACATTGTCGCATCATTTCCCATCAGCGCGCATTGTGCGGTTGATGCCCAATCTCGCCGCTGCCATCGGCAAGTCGCCACTGGGCCTATGGTCGGCGCATTTAGACGAAACCGGGCGCGCCGACCTCGAGGCGATTCTGGCCCCGCTAGGGACGCCAGTTTGGCTGATGGCGGAGAACGAGATGAACGCCGTCACCGCGCTCGCCGGGTCTGGCCCGGCCTTTGTGTACCGCTTTATAGCGGCGCTAGCATCGGGCGGAACGGTTCTCGGGCTTCCGCCCGAAACCGCAGCCCGGTTGGCGGTGGCAATGGTCGAGGGTGCCGCCGTACTTGCCGCCGATTCCAACGAAACCCCCTCAGAGCTTGCCGCATGCGTCACCAGCCCGGGTGGGACCACTGCCGCTGGTCTGGCCGTACTCGATGAAGCAGGCGCACTTGATATGTTGGTCGAGGCGACCTTGCGCGCGGCGGCGGCGCGCGCGGCGGAATTGGCACAACCGACTGGTGGAGACTAAGCATGACGTGGAAAGTAATTTCGTTGGCGGCAGTGATCGGCTTGGCACAGCCCGTAGAGGCATCAATAGCGACGCCGCCGACAACCGAACAAGCCAAGGCCAATATCGCTGAATATGGCCCGATAGAAAATCTTGCGCTGTCGCAGCTGGTCGATGGCATCGACGATGGCGCGCTAAACAGCGAGGCGATTACCGCCGCCTATCTCGACCGTATCGCCGCCATCGACGATGCCGGACCGATGCTGAATGCCGTAATCACCACATTCCCCGATGCGCTCGATCAGGCGCGGGCGATGGACGCCGAGATCCGCGCAGGCAAATATCGCGGGGCGATGCACGGGATTCCCGTGTTGGTGAAGGACAATGTCGAGGTTGCAGGACCAATCGCCACCACCGCCGGTTCGCTGGCGCTGGCAGGCAATATCACAAACCGCGATGCGCCCCTGATAACACGATTGCGCGAAGCTGGCGCCGTCATCCTCGGCAAGACCAACCTGTCCGAATGGGCGAATATCCGCTCCAACGATTCCACAAGCGGCTGGAGCGCGGTTGGCGGGTTGACCAAAAACCCACATGCGCTTGACCGCAATGCTTGCGGCTCATCGAGCGGCAGCGGTGCCGCTATCGCCGCCGGCCTTGCGGCTGGTGCGGTCGGCACTGAAACCGATGGCTCGATCACCTGCCCTGCTGGCATCAACGGCATCGTCGGGTTCAAACCCACTGTCGGCCTTGTTTCGCGTCGCTTTGTCGTGCCGATCAGCCATAGTCAGGACACCGCCGGACCAATGACCAAAACGGTGCGCGATGCTGCGATCATGCTGACCGCAATGGCAGGGACAGATCCGCAAGACCCAGCCACTGCAGACGCCGACAAATGGCGCGGCGATTATGCATCGGGGCTATCGGTCGAGACCCTCAAAGGGTTGCGCATCGGCGTCATTCGAGCACCCAACGCCGACGCCACCCTGTTCGATGCGGCGCTGACCAAGTTGAAGGAAGGCGGGGCCGAACTGGTTGTGCTCGACGCCAGTTTCATTGACCGCGAAAAACTGGGTCAGGCCGAATTCAAGGTTTTGCTCGCCGAACTGAAAACCGACCTCGCCAGCTACCTCCAAGCGCTTCCCGACGGTCTGGTGCCGCACAAGACACTGGCCGACATCATTGCCTTCAACAAAGCAAATGCCGACAAGGAATTGCAGCATTTCAATCAGGATATCTTCGACGCGGCGGAAAAGGAAAAGAGCCTCGATGATCCTGCCTATCTGGATGCACTGACAACCTCGCGGCGATTGGCGATGACAGGCCTCGACAATTTGTTTGCCGTGAACAAGATCGACGTCATCGTCGCGCAAAGCAACGGCCCGGCGTGGCTTTCAACATTAGGCAAGGGCGATGCGTTTTCCGGACCAAGCGCCAGCGGACTGCCTGCGGTCGCCGGTTATCCGCATCTGACGGTACCGATGGGATTATCGGGCGGATTGCCTTTGGGCCTGAGCTTTATCGGGCCGCGGTGGCACGACCATGCGGTGCTGAAAGCCGGATATGCTTATGAGCAGCTTTCCAAGGCGCGCGTTGCGCCCGCCTTTGCCGAAACGGTGAAGGGCAAATAGGCATGGCAACCGGCAAGCCCGATCTCGGCAGCCTGATTCCTGGCGGCACAGCGTTTGACCCCGAACTGGTCAACAGGTTGATGGGAAAGTTCGGTCATGGCGGCTTTCTTGACATGGAATATGTCGGCCACGGCGATGACTGGGTCGAACTTGCGATTGACTGGCGCGAGGATCTCGTCGCAGATACCCAAACCGGCGTTCTGGCCTCTGCCGTCGTTATCAGCCTGATGGACAACGCCACCAGCATGTCGATCTGGACAAAATTGGGCGAGTTCCGACCGCAAGTTACGATGGATTTGCGGATCGACTATTTGCGGCCTTCGCCATCTGGCGCGCGCGTATATGGTCGCGGCACGTGCTATCATCTGACACACAAAATCGGCTTTGTCCGGGGCTTTGCGCATAACGGCAACCCGGACGATCCGCTTGCCCATGCCAGCGGCACCTTCATCCGCACGGGTGATCGGATATGACCGCCATGCCTATTTTCGGGTTGCCGCCATATGCGCAGGCGTTGGACATGTCGGTTGTCGAGTCAAGCTGCGACGCGCCCGTGATCACGATGCCCTTTGCTGACAAAGTGCAAGGGCGGCCAGGATTTCTGCACGGCGGCGCGATTTCTGGATTGCTCGAAATGGCGGCGGTGGCGGCGATCTATCATGCGCTGCATGCACAGGGCAGCAACGCGGCGATCAAGCAGGTCAATGTCACCATCGACTTCATGCGCGGCGGTCTTGGACAACAAACCTTTGCCGTCGGCGAGGTTACTCGGCTCGGTCGGACAATGGCCAATGTCGAGGCGCGCGCATGGCAGGACGACCGAGAAAAGCCCATCGCAATGGGCCAAATGCACTATTTAATCCGCCAGCCGAAATCGGCCTGATCAAGCCTCGCCGTGCGTCTCGATCAAAGCGCTGGCAATGGCCTCTTCGGGGGTTTTATCGCCCCAGATGATGAACTGGAATACCGGGTAAAAGCGTTCACACTCGTCGATAGCGACGTCGATAATCGTCTGCGCATGATCAACGCTCAGCAGGCCGTTTGGCGGCAATAGGCTGCCATGGCGGAACAACAAGATGCCGTTAGCCGACCACATATCAAAATGGCCGAGCCACAGTTGCTCGTTAATCAGCCCGAGCGCAGTATAGGCGGCATCGCGTTTGTCGCTGGGCACGGTAATGTCCGGCAGCACGATCAGCTGGAGCGCGTTGTCCTCTTCGCGCCAGATTGCGCGGATCTGGTAGCTGGTCCAGCTGCCCTTATACTCAGCGGTGATTTCATCATCGCCGTCGAGTTCGAACGACCAGCCGCGCGCTTCGAACAACGCGGCGAGCATGTCGACAGGCGCGGATTCATCGCGTTCGAATTCGCCAAAATGTTCGTCTACGTCGTGCATTGGGTGCGCCCGTTATTATTCTAGCGATTCTGCACTGCCCATGACTCGCGCGCAAGGGCGTTGCGCCTGTCTGCGGCACAAGTCTGTGGGCGGGCTGTGGAAAAGTAAAATTACTTTTTGGGCGCAGGCTTCTTGGCTGCGGGCTTGGGCTTCGGCGCTGGCTTGGCTGCAGGAGCCGCTTTCACGCCAATCGCCGCCTCTAAAGCGGCAACCCGTTTGGCCAGTGCATCGGCTTCGCTACGTGCATTGGCCGCCAACGCCTTGACCGCATCAAATTCGTCACGGCTGACCAGATCAAGCCCGCCTGCCCATTCACGCGCACGTTCGCGCATACTTGCCTCGGCTTCGCGGCCCATACCAGCAACGGTCCCAGCAACACCGTTCAGAACTTTGGCCAGATCGTCAAAAATGCGTTTCTCGCTTTGCATGTCTCAAACTCCAAATGGCCGAGGGGGTTCAGCCGTTAGTGCCTATTTGGGTATTCGCAGCCGGAACGTAAAGGCTTTCAGCGTCAGGATTGAGACTGTCGATCTGGTAATTGAGGATCGTAGCGAAGCTTAGCCACACCAGATAGGGCACCATCAGCCACGCCGCAGCCTTACGCACCCGCCCGAAAGCAAGCGTCGCAGCAATCGCCAGTGCCCAGATCGCGATAATCAGAAACAACGCCGTGGTCACCTGATGCCGCCCGAAAAAAACCGGCGACCACGCTAGGTTGAGCACAAATTGCCCGAGAAACAAGCCAACCGCCAGTCCGCGGTAACGCGCGCCGCGCGCATGGAGCACCATCGCAAAAGCCAGCCCGGTCATGAAGTATAAAATCGGCCAGACCAAGCCGAACACCCAACCGGGGGGCTGAGCGGCGGGCTTGACCAGTTCGGCAAACCAGCGATTCTCTTCGCTTGAACCCGAAATCATGCTGGAAACAACGCCCAACAACATCACCGCCGGAATGACAAACAGTGCCCAGCGGATGAGCGACATGCGCAACTGCGAGGATGAGGCTAGCTGGTTCATCAACAAAAGCTCCGGAACACCGGCTGATTCGAATAGAATACAGCCACGATCAAATCCTTAGCATTGCAGACAAATAGAACAAGGCCGCCCACCTTGTCGGGTGAACGGCCGTTGTTTCATTTTGAGCCCGAAGGCTTGAGATTACTTGCGCGTGCCCGAAAGGCCCATCGAACCGAAGGCGCCCGCCTTGACTTCGCCCGTCATCGCATCGCCGTCGACGGTTGCCGTTGCATCAAGCTTCATTGGCATCGGCACGGTCATGTCCATGCTCCAGCTAAGAGTATTGCCATCAACAGAGCCGGTCGGGATTTCCATGGTACCAAGTCCGCCGGACATTTTACCCGAAAAACTGCTACCATCGCTCGTCACGGTCAGAACCGCTTTCTGGTCACCCATCGGGCTTTTGATCGTTACGTCCCAATCGCCGTCCACTGCCGCCATATCCTTGCTCCTTGGTTTTGTTGGTTTACTCTCACTCTTGGTAGCGGATTTAGCAGCTTCGCCTATCATTTCAATCGGCAATCCAAGCGCGTCCAACTGCGGCCTGACCTTTGCCGCGTCACCGACGATAACCCAGACAAACTGGTCCGGATTGATCAAAGCGCGGATCGAACTATCGAGCGCGCCTTGCGTCATACCGCGATATTCGCTGGCAACAGTAGCGTAATAATCATCGGCGCGTTTGTAGAGCGCGTTGCGTTGCATCGCCCCCAACACGTCGCCCGATGTTTCAAAACTGCCCGGCAGCTCGCGAATGTTGCCGCCAATAATCCGGTCACGCTCTTCGGTGGTGATCCCCTTGTCAGTCAAAAACGACTTATAGTTACTGATAAGAGCGGCGATTGATTCGCCCGTCTTGTCCGCCTGCACCGGGGCCGAGATGATATACGGAACGTCGCCCTCGACACGGTTAATGCTGCCGCGCACGCCGTAAGACCAGCCCTTGGTTTCGCGCAGATCCATGTTGATACGCGATAGGAACCCTGCACCCAACGCTTCGTTGGCGGTGATTGCAGTTTCAAGATCGGCCGTTCCCTTGACCGCCAAGACCTGACCGCCAAGGATGAGCGACTGCGGCGAGTCCGGACGGTTGATGAGGACGATACGCGGCTTGGCCGCCGCAGGTGCCGCCGACATATCCTTCACCCCTGCAGGCCCTGTCGCTGTCCAGCCGCCAAAGCTATTCTCGAGCGCGCCCTTGATATCGGCCAGCGGTTTATCGCTCACGACATAGAAGGTCGCCTTTTCGGGACGGAACCATTTGTGGTGGAAGTCAACGATCTCATCGCGGCTGACTTTGCTGACCGTTGCAACGTCGCCCGTGCCGGTGAACGATATGCCATATGGATGCTGGTTGCCGAACAGGATCGGCGGCAACATGCGGAAGGCAATGCCCTGCGGATTGGTCAGCTCGGTCTGGATTCGCGCCAGTTGCTGGCCGCGCAGACGTTCTACTTCGCCAGAAACGAAATCGGGCTTCAACACAATATCAGAAAACAGCTTCAGCGACGGGCCCAGATTGGCAGAAAGTGAACCCAGACCGACGTTTGTCCGGTCCATACTGGCGTTGCTGCTGATGGTCGCGCCCAACCGCTCTTGCGCCTCGGCAATTTGCGTCGAGTTCATACCTGCGGCGCCTTCGTCGAGCAGCGCCAACATCAGCGACTGAGTGCCCAATTTATCGCGCGGATCGGCAGCATTGCCCGCATTAAAGCTGAGCGAAACCTGCGTCATCGGCACTGTGCCGCGCTGCGCGTAGACAATTTCGATGCCATTCGACAGCTTGGTGCGTTCGACCTTGGGGAAATCGAGATCCGAAATCGCGCCCAATTCAGGCGCTGCCGCTCGTGCTATTTTGGCGATTGGTTCAGCGGTTTTCGGCGCAGCCGCCGCCTTTGCCTCTTCATAGGGTGCACGTTCGCCGGGCACGACCTTTAGCGCATAGACCGGACGGGTCAGCCAACGTCCCATAGCCGCGGTTACTTCGGCAGGGGTCGTTTTGGCTAAGGCTGCCAGTTGCTTTTTATAGAAATCACTGTCGTTGCGGTACAGCGCGCCCTCGGCAAGCGCGACCGCCTTGCCGCCAAAACCGCCAACCGATTCCAACCCGGCCAAACGGCTCGATACATTCCGCATTTGCACGCGCTGCACTTCATCGGCGGTCGGGCCGGTTTTAATGAATTCGGCAATAATCTCGTCGAGGCGCTTCGATACCACTTCCGGGTCAACGCCCGGCTTTACATCGGCGGTCACTTCAATCCCGCCCATTTGGGCAAAGCCTTGATAACTGGCGCTTACCGAGACTGCCAATTTCTCTTGGCGCACCAATATGTTATCGAGCCGCGAGCTGGCAAGACCGCCAAGCACCGCCGCGCCCACATCCAGCGGCACCGAATCGGCACCGTCGATCCCCGGCACCGCCCAATTGCGATATAACCGCGTGGTTGCGACCCGGTCCTGCATCACTTCGGCCTTTGGCGCTGCCAAAGTCGGCACTTCAATCTTTAGCGCCTTTTGCTTGGGACCGGCTTTAATGCTGCCAAAATTCTTTTCGACAAGCTTCTTTGCGGTCGCCACATCAACGTCGCCAGCGAGCACGAGCACTGCATTATTCGGGCCGTAATGCTGGCGGAACCAATCGCGCACGGTGTCCATCGTTGATGCGTCCAGATCAGCCATCGAACCGATCGTCGAATGTCCATACGGATGGCCTTCGGGAACCATGCCCTTGATTTGTGCATATTCCACCAGCCCATAAGGCTGCGTATCGCCCTGCCGCTTTTCATTTTGGACCACGCCAATCTGGTTAGTCAGATTTTCCTGTGTCACTGCGCCGAGCAAATACCCCATCCGGTCGCTTTCCAGATAGAGGATGCGGTCAAGCGCGCTGGTCGGAACGGTCTGGAAATAGTTGGTGCGGTCAAACCAGGTAGTGCCGTTATAATCGGTTGCACCCATATTTTGCAGCGGTTGGAAAAAATCGCCAGGCGAGTTTTCCGAACCGTTGAACATCAAATGCTCGAACAGATGGGCAAAGCCCGTCTTACCCTTAGGTTCGTGCTTCGAGCCAATATCATACCAGATCGACACCGCGACAACGGGCGCTTTGCGGTCGGTGTGGACAATGACCCGCAAGCCATTTTTCAACGTAAATTGCTCGTGCGGGATGCTGATGTCCTTAACCAGCGCCGACGCCGGGACGGGTGCCGGATCGGCGGCGAATGCAGGCGAAACCAGCATGGATGCGCCCATCAGCGCGAGGGTCAGATTGCGGATCATATTAGGTGCTCCCGAGATTGAAAGATTGCTGCAAAAGATAGCGCTGTCGCGGCCAAACACAATGAAATGACCGGGCATTTTCGACAAACAACGATTATGGCCGATAACGGCGTTCGGCGTTCTTTACGGCGTCAGCCCATTCGAAATGTACCGGTTTAAACTTGCGGTCCAAAAACAATTGCATCTGGTCGGTATAATGGGGTGATGCTGGCCGGTTGGTAGCCGCTCCATATGGCTGGATTGACTGGCTCCACACCTTGCCTGCCTTGTCCCAGCTGGTGAGCATGATGAAGCTATCACCGTGGCGCACGCGCATCTGGCCATTGGCTTGCGGGTCCCACACCGTCGCTGCGCGCAGCGTATCGGTCCCGCCATTGGCGGGCAGGTTTACCTTGCCACGGATCAAACGCTGGACATCGCCCAAAGGCGGGTCGATCCGGCCAAAACCCTTCATCAAGGCATCGACCACCTCACGCAGCTTGGCGCGCGGGTCGGGCAGCGGGCGGCCGTGATAATTGTCGCTGTTCGCCATGTGCATCATCGCCTCGCCTATGGTGTCGGCATGGCCTTTGCCATCGCTGTTGAAATCCCATTCTTTGAGTAAATTCTGCGCGGCTACCAAGTCCGGCTCGCCCTTCAGATCGGCGGCCAATAGCTTAATGATCCACGCTCCGGCAAAACCGTTTTTGCTATACGCGGTGTCAAATTTGATCGCGAGCAACTCCTCTGGCGTCAACGACGTGTCGGCTTCGAGCAGCTCAAGCGCGCGCACGATCCGGTTCGTCTTGCGCGCTTCGATACCCAGCAATGGCGAGAATTTCGCTATATCGAGTTCAGAACCTTTCCCCGCCGCCATGAACGGCGTATTATTGGCGTTCGTTACAAAACCCGACGCGGGATCGACAATCATCGGCGTCGCCGACCAAGGCAACGTGCCTCGCGGTATGCTGGCGCTGGTGTCGCCGGGCAAGATTTTGGTATAATCAAAGCCGGCTTTGCGGTCTGGCCACACAGCATTGTAGAAATAGCCGATTTTGCCGGTTCTGTCGGCATAGATGAAATTGGTCGCAGGGATTCCGCGTTTGCTCATTGCGGCAATCCACTGGTCGTAGTCTTGCGCTTTCTGGATGCGGAAATATTGTTCGAGCAGCGTCACATTGTCCATCCCGGCATAGCGGATGGCAAACGCCCCGTTCTTGTTGACGATGACGGGGCCATGCTCGGACCGGTAAACGGTCTTGGGCACCGGCAGGTTGAACGGCCCGAATTTCACCGCCAGCCAGATGCGCTTGGATCTCAGCGGCTTCCATTTTCCGTCGATCCGGTATTGTGTCTGGTCGGCGTTAGTGACCAGCTTATAGGCGTCGATGAGATCGGGCTGGTTGACCGTATTGGTCCACCCCAGATTCCGGTTGTGCCCAAGCAACACGAACGGCGAGCCGGGGAATAGCGCGCCTGCTATATCCATGCCCTCGCCCGAATGAACCACCGCCTCATACCAGGCAACGCTGCCCTCATAGGGTTGGTGCGAATTCGAAATCAGCCAGGTCTTGCCATCGGCCATCCGCTTCGGCGCAACGGCAAAGGCGTTGGAGCCGTTCATCGAGGGATCGCGGCCTACTGGGGTCAATTGCGCGACAGGTTCATTCTCCGGCACTTCATTGTCGCTCAGTTTCTTGATGACATTGTCCAGCCCGAAGAAAAACGGCGACCGAAGCACAAAGCCTGCCGCAACATCACGCCCGTTGACCGGAAACAGTTTAGACAGCCGCACCTCGTCTGGATGCTTTTCGGCATAATGATTAAGTCCCGCCGCATAAGCATCCATCACCGCGCGAACATCTGCCGGAATTTTGTCATAGTCGCGGGCGACCGTCGCGCGCACGCCGAGTAGCTGCTCGACATAGTCAACCGGCGCGCCTTCGCTGCCCATCATCGCACCAGCGCGCCCGCGCGTCATTGCGACAACCTCTTGCAACACGCCAAAATCATCTTCCGAGTGCGCATAGGCTAGCCCGTAAGCAGCATCGGCGTCGGTCTTGCCATTGATATGCGGCACCCCAAAACCGTCACGGACAATTTCAACATCATAAGCGCGTTTGGCCGGGGCCAGCTGCTGTTTAGCCGCCACCGGTTCCCACACCGCGAGCCCGACCGCTGCAATAACAAGCAGCAACAACAAGGCGAAACCGGTGCGCTTAAACCATTTCATATAGAAACTCTCCTGCTGCACTGAATGGCAAAGCTGACCGCCAACGCAAGCCATTTTTCTATTTGCGGCCTTGTGTTGTCATTCCGCAACACTACCTGTGTTAGGTAGTTAGAACAGGATCACATAATGAACCTCGAAAAATTCACCGACCGCGCGAAGGGTTTTTTGCAGAGCGCACAAACCGTTGCAATCCGCATGAGCCACCAACGGATCGGGCCGGAGCATTTGCTGAAGGCTTTGCTCGAGGACGAACAAGGCATGGCGTCGGGTCTGATCAAGGCAGCCGGCGGTGACCCGGCGACCGCGCTTCGCGAAACCGATGCAGCACTCGCCAAAGTCGCGGCGGTTTCCGGCGGTGGTGCACAGCAGACGCCGGGGCTCGATAACGACGCGGTGCGTGTCCTCGACACTGCCGAACAGGTCGCGCAAAAAGCAGGTGACAGCTATGTGACCGTCGAGCGGTTGTTGCTGGCGCTTTCACTGGCCACCACAACCACCGCAGGAAAGGCGTTGGCCGCCGCTGGGGTCAAAGCCGAAGCGATCAACGCCGCCATCCGCGAACTGCGCGGTGGGCGAACAGCAGACACCGCCGGTGCCGAAGACCGCTACGACGCGCTCAAAAAATTCGCCCGCGACCTCACCGAAGTGGCGCGCGCAGGCAAGCTTGACCCGGTTATCGGCCGTGACGAGGAAATCCGGCGGACGATCCAGATTTTGGCGCGGCGGACCAAAAATAATCCAGTGTTGATCGGTGAAGCGGGTGTCGGCAAAACCGCGATTGCCGAGGGATTGGCCATTCGTATCGCCAATGGCGACGTGCCCGACAGTCTGAAGGGCCGCAAATTATTGTCACTCGACATGGGCGCGCTAATTGCGGGCGCGAAATATCGTGGCGAGTTTGAGGAGCGGCTGAAAGGTGTGCTCGACGAGGTCAAGCAGGCCGAGGGCGACATCGTCCTGTTCATTGACGAAATGCACACTTTGGTCGGCGCAGGCAAAGGCGAGGGCGCGATGGACGCGGCCAACCTCATCAAGCCTGCGCTGTCGCGTGGCGAGCTTCACTGCATCGGCGCGACGACGTTGGATGAATATCAAAAGCATGTCGAAAAAGATCCGGCGCTGCAAAGGCGATTTCAGCCGGTATTCGTCGGCGAACCAACGGTCGAAGACACGATCTCGATCCTGCGCGGGCTTAAGGAAAAATACGAGCTTCACCACGGCGTGCGCATCACCGATGGCGCGCTGGTGAGTGCGGCGACTTTATCGCACCGCTACATCGCCGACCGGTTTTTGCCCGACAAAGCCATCGACCTGATGGACGAAGCAGCTTCGCGGTTGCGGATGGAGGTCGAATCAAAGCCCGAGGAAATCGAAAATCTCGACCGCAGGATTATCCAGCTGAAAATCGAGCGCGAAGCATTGGGTAAGGAAACCGACACTGCGTCGAAAGACCGGTTGGCGACGCTCGAGGGCGAACTGGCCAATCTGGAGCAGCAGTCCGCCGAACTGACGCAGCGCTGGCAAGCCGAAAAGGAAAAGATTTCGGCTGAAGCGAAGATCATGGAGCAACTGGACGGCGCGCGCATCGAGCTGGAGCAAGCGCAACGCGGCGGCGACTTGGCAAAGGCGGGAGAACTGCAATATGGCACGATCCCGGGCCTCGAAAAGCAGCTCGCCGACGCGCAGGCAGCGGCGGGCAACGCGATGCTGCGCGAAGAAGTGACCGCGCAGGATATCGCGTCGGTGGTGAGCCGCTGGACCGGCATTCCGGTCGACAAAATGCTGGAGGGCGAGCGCGACAAGTTGCTCAAGATGGAAGAACTAATCGGTGCGCGCGTCATCGGACAAAAGGATGCCGTTGCAGCTGTTTCCAAAGCCGTGCGTCGCTCACGCGCAGGTTTGCAAGACCCCAACCGTCCTTTGGGCAGCTTTCTGTTCCTCGGGCCAACGGGCGTGGGCAAGACCGAGCTGACAAAGGCGCTCGCCAGTTTCCTGTTTGACGACGACAACGCGATGGTCCGCATCGACATGAGCGAATTCATGGAAAAGCACGCGGTATCCCGGTTGATCGGCGCACCACCGGGCTATGTCGGATATGACGAAGGCGGCGTGTTGACCGAAGCGGTGCGACGGCGGCCGTATCAGGTGGTATTGTTCGACGAGGTCGAAAAAGCGCATCCCGATGTGTTCAATGTGCTGTTGCAAGTGCTCGACGACGGCCGCCTGACCGACGGTCAGGGCCGCACTGTGGACTTTTCGAACACGCTCATCATCCTGACCTCGAACCTCGGCAGTCAGCATCTGGCAGCACTTGGCGACGACGAGGATGTGTCGAAAGCCGAACCGGCGGTTATGGAAATCGTCCGCGCGCATTTCCGGCCAGAATTCCTCAACCGGCTCGACGAAATCATCATGTTCCACCGCTTGGCCGCCGAACATATGGCACCGATTGTCGAGATACAGGTTGCGCGCGTGGCCAAACTTCTCAAGGACCGCAAGATTACGATCAACCTGTCCGACAAGGCAAAAGCATGGCTTGGCCGCGTTGGTTATGATCCGGTATATGGAGCTCGTCCGCTGAAACGTGCGATCCAGCGGCATTTGCAAGACCCGCTGGCCGATATGCTGCTGCGCGGCGAGGTGCCTGATGGGTCGGCAGTCAACGTCGAGGAGGGTGACGGCGCGCTGACGATGAAAGTCGCCTGATCAACGCGACGGCGTGCGGACATCAAATGCGATGGTAAGCCGCTCGCCGTCGTCAAAGGGCACGGTGCCATGCCACATCGTCGATGGGAACAGCACCAGCCGCCCCGGCTTGGGCTCGATCATATCATAAGGTTCAAGCGTCACCCTGAGATCAGGTGGCGGTGCCCCGATTTGTAACCAACCAGCCGGAGCTGGACCCAAGGCTTGCGCGTCAGGTAGAGCAACGTAGAACGCCGAGCTGATCCAACCCAGCGGATGGGTATGGCAAACATGGAAGCCTTGCGCCGCAAGCCGGACCGACCACGCCCCGGCAAACAGCAAATGCCCGCGTGGGGTGCCGAGCAGCGGATGGCCCGCGTCCGATACCGGCAGCGTCGCAACATATTCGCGCACCGCATCAACGATCAGCGCCCGGATTGCAATCAATTCGGGTTCAAGCCGCAGAAACAAATGCCCCTCGGTCTGTGTGCCTTGCCGCAGCGACTGTTCGGGTGGATGATGTTTGTTGCGGTGCAATCGCCGCAACCGCTGCGCCAATGCGTCAAGCTGACCAACGCCAACGGGCAAATCAAAATGGCGGACCATCGGTGGCGCGCCGTCAAGCCACTGTGCTCGCTCGTTGCCCAAAAGACGCCAGATCACCGACATATACGGCCAAACGGTATTCGCAGCGGGGCCGCCGAGCATTGGTGTGCCAACGCGTTCGGCCCGTTCAATCTGGCCGATGCGGATGCAGTGGCGGATGTGGCTGACCTTGGTGCCAGGATCATCAATTCCGGCGGCGCGGTTGAAATATAGTTCGGCGCTTTCATCATCGCCGCTTTCGGTCGCAACATAAGCGGCGGCGGCGTCCAATTCGATTCGGTCGCCAAATAATGTTCGGCCTTGAGCCAAAATGGCGCGTGCAGCATCCCATTGGCCGACTTGTGATACCGCGCGGTAATGGGCGAGCCGCAATGCCAAATCTTGCGGATGCAATCCTGCGGCTACGGCGTATTGCCTTGCAAACCCGTCTTTGTCCCCGCCGATCCAGCGCATTGTCGCCAGCGCGTCTTGTCCGCGCAGCCATCCCGGCTGTTGTTCGAGCATCGCTGCTATGAGCTGCATTGCCGCCTCACTCTGGCCGTCGCTAACCAGCGCCGCCGCAGTGGACAAAGCGACCTCGCCGTCCCCCGGCACCAACGCTCGTATTGGACGAAACAAATCGGCGGCGGGCTGCCCGGTTTCCAGCGCAATCTGCGCCTTGCCAAGGGCAATCCGCGGGTCTTTCGGGGCGAGCAACACCGCGCGGTCAAACGCGGCCTGTGCCTTATCCATGATCTGCTCGTCGCGGTACGCCAGGCCAACCAATTGCCATATTTTTGCATGGCCAGCGGCGCGCGCCGTCAATGGCTCCAGCAAGCGTATTGATAGATCAGCGCGGCCACCTGCATTGGCGTCAATGGCGAAATCGGTCGCAGCATTGATGTCGGCAACCCCGGGATTAGCAAGCGCTGCCAACCGCTTGTGAAGCGCCTCAAACTGATGTTCCAACGCCGCGCTCACAGCCCGTGCAATTGTCCGCCCGCCTCGATAATGGCGGTGATGCCTTGACGTTCCTCGGCGTCCAGCGCCGGATGCCAGATATCGACGATCAAGATGACGCGCAGTGCGTCGCTCGGGTTCAGCGCCTCATGCTCGATCGTGTCATCGAATACCCACGCCTTGCCGCGCCTCCACGCCCGGGTGTCGTCGGCGACGCGGAACCAGCATCCTGCAGGCACGATCAGCGGCAAATGGCACACCAACCGCGCATTCGAGATGCCTGTGTGCGGCGGGATATGCGCACCCGGTGCCAAGAGCGAAAACATGGCATTCGGACCCGCACCCTTGATCTGTGGTTGCGGTAGTTGGTTGAGCAACGCCATCACTTTTGGGCAGTGCTTGGCATTGGTTTCGATCACGCGACCGTTCTGGATCAAATGGATGGCGGTCCAGTTGCGGTTGTGGTTGAGCGCCGCCCATTGATCGACGGGCACGCCTTGCGGATATTGGATATAAGGAACGAGCTCAGCCGCTTCGGCGGCAACTACGGCCTCGAACTCGGCCTCGATGATATCGGTGGCTGATTCCAATGCGGGCATCCATTCGAACGCGGCGTCTGGATGAAACGGAATTTCGGGCAAACCGGGATAGCAATAATGCGTTGGGCCGTCGCGGTCGGGCGTGGTCATGTGC
>JANLRW010000199.1:0-1531 GCA_031361925.1 Sphingomonadales bacterium | reverse complement strand
GTTGCTGGCGGGCGCGGATACCAATGAGCAAGCAGGCGAGGTATATGGCCTGCATCTCGCATGGAGCGGAAACCACCGGCTGCGCGTCGACAGCCTGACCGACGGACGCGTTTTTGCAAGCCTTGGCGCGTTGCTGTTTCCCGGCGAAGTCCGGCTGGCACCAGGCGAGAATTATGCTTCGCCCCAGATTGTCGCAGCCTACAGCGCAGATGGTTTTAGCGCGCTTAGCCGTAAGTTTCATACGTATGTCCGTCAGAACGTGCTTCGCCCGGCGATGCGCGCCAAGCCGCGTCCGGTGCATTACAACACTTGGGAAGCGGTCTATTTCGCGCATGATGTCGAGCGGTTGAAGGAGCTGGCAATCCGTGCGGCCGATATTGGCGTAGAGCGCTTTGTGCTTGATGATGGCTGGTTCGGCGGACGGCGGCATGACCAAGCGGGCCTCGGCGACTGGGTGGTGTCCGATGCGGTTTATCCCGATGGGCTGAAGCCGCTGGTCGATCATGTCACCGGCCTTGGTATGGAGTTCGGCCTCTGGTTCGAACCCGAAATGGTCAACCCCGACAGCGACCTGTATCGCGCACATCCCGACTGGGTGTTGCAGATCGACGGCGTCGATCAAGTGCCGTTTCGCAACCAATATGTCCTCGACATCAGCCGGGTGGAGGTTGCGGATTATATATTCGCGCAGATCGATGCGATCCTGTCTGACAATGCGATCAGCTACATCAAATGGGACATGAACCGCGACCTAAGTCATCCCGGTGGAGCGGATGGGCAGGTGAGGGCCGTGGCCCAGGTTCACGCGCTTTACGCGCTGCTCGACCGCATCCGCGCGGCGCATCCGGCGGTCGAAATCGAAAGCTGCTCGTCGGGCGGAGCGCGCGCCGATTTGGGGGTGCTGGCGCATAGCGACCGGGTGTGGACATCGGACAGCAACGACGCGGCCGACCGCCAGCATATTCAGCGCGGCGCAAGCTTTTTCCTACCGTCCGAAATATTGGGCTGCCATGTCGGGCCAGCGCATTGCCACGTCACCGGACGGCGACTGTCGGCGGCGATGCGCGCGGGCACAGCCTTCATGGGTCATATGGGGCTTGAGCTTAATCTGTTGACCGAACGCGCGGCGGATCTGGCGGAATTGAAAGTCGCGATCGCTCTGCATAAAACGCACCGTGCGCTGCTCCATAACGGCGATCTGCACCGGCTTGATCTGCCTTCACATTTGCTGGCCAGCGGCGTCGTAGCGCGCGACAAGCGCGAAGCGGTATTTTCGGTCGCGTTTCTCGAAAGCGAAAAACGGGCGTTGCCCGGGCAGTTGCGCTTTGCCGGTCTCGATCCGGCCCGTCGCTACCATCCGCGGCTGATTTGGCCACAAAATTGGCAGGCTGTCAAAGCGCCGTCGATTGTCGAGCAGCTCGATTTGGGTGGCAAAGGTGCGGTATTCGGTGGCGACGCGCTCATGTCGGCGGGGATGCAATTGCCGGCATCATGGCCACAAACCGTTTTGTTGTTCCACTTACAAGCCGAC
>JANLRW010000187.1:0-4309 GCA_031361925.1 Sphingomonadales bacterium | reverse complement strand
TTCGGGGTGGAATTGGACACCGATTATGTTGTCCCGGCCTACAGCAGCAACTAACGACCCGCCATGGTCAGTGGTGGCTAATACGTCGGCATTATCTGCTGCATCGAAATGATAGCCGTGCAGGAAATAAGCTTCACCTTGTTCCAGCAGTCGATTGCTCGTCGGCGTCACGTCGTTCCAACCCATATGCGGAATTTTGATGTCTGGCGCAGGCGCAATCGCTCGCACCGTGCCGCCAATCCACCCCAGCCCTTCCGTCGTGCCATGCTCGACACCCGCATCAGCCAAAAGCTGCATCCCCACACAAATGCCTAGGAAGGGCTTGCCATAGTGGCGCGTCGCCAAATCCATCGCTCCGACCATGCCATCAATCGCCCGCAAGGCTTCGATACAATGCGCGAAGGCTCCGACGCCGGGCAACACGATCCGGTTAGCGTTGGCAACTAATTCAGGGTCGTTGGTAACAACAACATCCGCCGCACCCGCCGCTTTCAGCGCATTATGGACCGAATGCAGATTGCCCGCGCCATAATCAATCAGCGCCAAGGTCACGGCCTAGAGCGTCCCCTTGGTGGAGGGAATCGCGTCCGCCTTACGCGGGTCGATCTCGACCGCCTGCCGCAACGCACGCGCCAAAGCCTTGTAGCAGCTTTCGACAATATGGTGGTTGTTCGAACCATAGAGATTTTCGATATGCAGCGTGATGCCAGCGCTCGTCGCGAAACTGTGGAACCAGTGCTCGATCAGCTCAGTATCCCACTCGCCCAGACGCGGCATCGACAGTGCGACCTTCCAGACAACATAAGGCCGACCCGATATATCGAGCGCACAGCGGGTTAGTGTCTCGTCCATCGGCGCATAGGCCGAGCCATAGCGCGTAATCCCGCGCTTATCGCCCAATGCCTGCAACACCGCCTCGCCCACCGCGATGCCGGTATCTTCGGTGGTGTGGTGCTGGTCGATATGCAGGTCGCCGACGGCCTTTACCTTCAGGTCGATCAACGAATGCCGCGATAGCTGTTCGAGCATATGGTCAAGGAACCCGATGCCCGTCGATACCTCATAAACGCCGCTGCCGTCGAGATTGACTTCGACATCAATCGACGTTTCATTTGTCTTGCGGCTGATAGTCCCGGTACGCATGGCTGTGCGCTATAGTCACGCCTGCGCATTTGGCAATAACAAGCATCTTGATTTAGCGCGCGGTGCAGTCCACCAAGCGACCATGAGCGAAGAGCATGTCGATAGCCTGATTCCCTATGACGATGTAGTGCAAGAGGCACTGCGCGCCGTGGTTGGCCGCGTGCTCGGTGATGTCGCGGCAGGCGGCCTTCCCGGCGACCATCATTTCTATATCACCTTCAAGACGCAAGTTCCCGGCGTCGTCATCCCGACACATCTGCACGAGCGTTTCCCCGACGAAATGACGATCGTGCTGCAACATAAATACTGGGATTTGAAGGTCGAGGCGCATCATTTCGAGATCGGTCTGTCGTTCAGCCAGATCCCCTCTCATTTGGTTATCCCCTATTCGGCGATCACCGCCTTTGTCGATCCGTCGGTTGACTTCGCGCTGCAATTCCATGTCGATGCGGCGTCAGACGGCCCCGAACCGCACGAAGCGGCTGGTAATGACGAGCCTGCGGTGGTGGTCGAGGATGGTTCCAACGTGGTCAGCGTGGACTTCGGACGGAAAAAGTGAGCGGCGAAACCCGCACCGAATCCGACAGTTTTGGCCCCATCGAAGTTCCGGCCTCATCTTATTGGGGGGCACAGACGCAGCGCTCGATAGCAAACTTCCCCTTCCCGCCGCACGAGCGGATGCCGCTTGGGATTATTCATGCGCTGGCTCTGGTGAAACAGGCCGCGTCGCGGGTGAACCGAAAACATGGGCTGGATGCGAAGCTGGCCGACGTTATCGAAGCGGCGGCAGCCGAGGTCGTCGCTGGCCAGCATGACGACCAGTTCCCGCTGACCATCTGGCAAACGGGTAGCGGCACGCAGTCGAACATGAACGTCAACGAGGTAATTGCCGGGCGCGCCAATGAAATGCTGACGGGTGCGCGCGGCGGCAAATCGCCAGCGCATCCCAATGATCATGTGAATATGAGCCAGTCGTCGAATGATAGTTTTCCGACCGCGATGCACGTTGCGGTGGCAATTACCGTACGCGAACAGCTCGGCCCGGCATTGCAAAAACTGGAAGCAGCTCTCGAAAGAAAGGCGAGCGATTGGCGAGACATCATCAAGATCGGGCGAACCCATCTCCAGGACGCAACGCCCATCGCATTGGGGCAAGAATTTTCGGCCTATGTCTACCAAATATCGATGGCGCGGCTAGGCATCGAAAGTTCAACAGCGGGTGGCGTGTATGCGCTGGCACAAGGCGGGACCGCCGTCGGAACGGGGCTAAACGCACCCGCCGGATTCGATGTTGATATGGCCGCCGAATTGAGCGCAATCAGCGGATTGAAGTTCCGCACGGCTGAAAATAAGTTCGAAGCGCTAGCGACGCATGACGCGTTGGTTGAACTGTCAGGTCAGTTGAACACCCTCGCCGTCGCCCTCAATAAAATCGCCAACGACATCCGCCTCCTCGGCTCCGGCCCGCGTTCAGGCCTTGGCGAACTGCTCCTCCCCGAAAACGAACCCGGCAGCTCGATCATGCCCGGCAAGGTCAACCCGACGCAGTGCGAAATGCTGACCATGGTCGCCGCACAAGTCATCGGCAACCATCAGGCGGTGACTGTTGGCGGGATGCAGGGACATCTGGAACTCAACGTGTTCAAGCCGTTGATCGGCGCCAATGTGCTGCGCTCGATCGAGTTGCTCAGCATCGGCATGGAAACCTTCGCCAAAAATTGCGTCGAAGGCCTCGAACCCAACCGCCCCCGCATCGCCGAACTGCTCGACCGCTCGCTGATGCTCGTCACCGCGCTCGCTCCCGTCATTGGCTATGACAACGCCGCAAAAATCGCCAAGCAGGCACATCACGACGGAACCACACTCCGCGAAGCAGCGTTAGCATCGGGTCTGGTTGACGAAGCAACTTTCGATGCCCATGTCAGACCAGAGAATATGGTATAAGGAAACCGTCATGTTGAAATCCATTGCAGGTGCAGTCGTGGGCGAAGTCATCGGGCGCAAACGCGGTAACGGCCTGCTCGGCGCGGGCATTGGCCTTGTCGCCACGCGGATTGCAACGCGGTCGGTCCCCGGCCTGCTGCTCGTCGGCGGCGCAATCGCGGCAAAGACCATTTATGACAAACGCAAAGAGCGTCGCAGCCAATAATCAGTTTGCTTGGCAAAGGCAGCATGAAGGCGTAGCAAGTTACCGGGTCGCCCTACCCGCGCTTGGCTGCGCGGCTTTGTCCGCTTGGGAGGGCGCAAAGTCATGGCTCGCTATCTATATTACACGACTGCCTTGTTGTCGGTCAGCACCGCGTTAATCGCATCGCCAGCTGTCGCCCAAGACGCACGTCAACCAAGCCCCAATCTTCGCGCCGCACAAAGGCCCGATGTTCAAAATAGGCCGGTGATCACCAATCCACCGTCGGGTGCCATCATCCTGCGCGCCGAGCCAGCCAATGTAACAATTCAGTCTTTGCACGTTTTGCGCCAATTGCCAATTGCCAACATCAAAAGCCAGCCGATCGTTACAGTGGGAACAACCAACCTCGATTTTAAGCCCATGCTCAACAATCCGCGCGCATTGTTCAACATTGCGACGAGCTTACGGAAATTGCCAAAGTTTGCGGAAGTCATGGATGAAAAAACACTGGCCACCGAGGTCGATCAGGGCATGATTGTAAACAGCACACTGACCTATCGGTTAAAGCCGGGGGCGTGCAGCGACAGCGGACGCAGAGCGATGATCGCGAAGGCGGGAGTCTCCTGTGCAACCCAACTCAATGATGCTGCCCTCGTCTCTGCCTTCGCCAACCCGAAAGACGCCCACTACGTTGCCGATCCGGGAAAGCGGGCAACCGCCCTTGCCGCAGCCAAAAGCAACCGTACCGCCAGTGCCTTGCAAATCGCGGCCGATATTACAGAATTGAGGGGATCGCTCAACGATCCAGCCAAACGTGCGCAAATTGATGCAAGTGTGGGTGCAAGTGAATCCACTAGGTTGGCTGGGCTAAGCGATGAACAATTGACGATGGAGCTGGTCAATTCGGCAGAATCAACGATCGATCAGACGATCTTCATTCCCCGGAATGAGACGCCCAATGCAAGGCTTTCGACGTCGAAATTTTCGCCGAGAAATGGTAATGCTACGGTAGCACCTGAGCCATTGGTGCTTTCTTCG
>JANLRW010000180.1:0-1864 GCA_031361925.1 Sphingomonadales bacterium | reverse complement strand
GCCCTCACTCACTGGCCAAAACCGCCACCTTGCCCTAAAGGCCGCAACATGCATTTTCTCGACCAAGCCAAAATCTTTATCCGCTCCGGCGCAGGCGGGCCGGGGGCGGTCAGTTTCCGGCGTGAGAAATATGTCCAATATGGCGGTCCCGATGGTGGCAATGGCGGCAAAGGCGGTAACATTATTTTCGAAGCAGTTGCTGGCCTCAATACCCTGATCGACTTCCGCTATGCTCAGCATTTCAAGGCGCAGCGCGGTATTCAGGGCATGGGGCGTGACCGCCACGGTGCTTATGGCGAAGATCTCGTGATTAAACTACCCGTCGGCACTCAGGTGCTTGCCGACGACGAAGAACGCACCTTGTTGCTCGATTTGACCGAAGTCGGGCAGCGAGTCGTGTTCTTGAAAGGCGGTGACGGGGGGCGGGGTAACGCGTCTTACAAGACATCGACCAACCGCGCGCCGACGCAGCATGGGCCGGGCTGGCCATATGAGGAAATGTATGTCTGGTTGCGGTTAAAGCTTTTGGCCGACGCCGGTTTGGTCGGGATGCCCAATGCGGGCAAATCGACCTTCATCAATCAGGTGTCGAATACCAAAGCCAAGGTTGGCGCGTATCCGTTTACGACGATCCGCCCGCAACTGGGCGTGGTCAGCCACAAAAGCCGTGAATTTGTGCTTGCGGATATCCCGGGCCTGATTGCCGGAGCCGCCGATGGTGTCGGCATTGGCGACCGCTTTTTGGGACATATCGAACGTTGCCAGATCCTCATCCACCTGATCGACGCGACGCAGGACGATCCGGTCCAGGCTTGGCAGACGGTGTGCGATGAACTCGCCGATTATGGCGCTGGGCTTGAGGATAAGCCACAGATTGTGGCGCTCAACAAAGGCGATTTGCTTGATCCCGAGTTGATGGCCGACATCGCTGCACAATTGCAGGCGGCGGGCGCTCAGGATGTGATCGCGATTTCGGGCGCAACCGGGCAGGGGGTGCCGGAAGTGCTCGACCGGATATTGGAGGCGCTTCCCCACAAAAGCGGGCTCGAATCGACTCACAATACCGGCATATTGGAAGACGGGACATGGTCGCCGATCTAAAGCCAGCCGCATTCACTGCCGGCACTTGCCCGCTTTTGGTCGTCAAAGTCGGTTCGTCCTTATTGGTCGAACGCGACGGCGGGGTGCGGCGCGAATGGTTGCAGACTTTGGTCGCGGATATTTCCAAACGCCATCAGGCAGGCCAGCGGATTGTTATAGTCAGCTCGGGCGCGATTGCCTTGGGTGCGCGGCGCATGGCTTTCGACAAAGGCGGCAGGGCAAGTCTCGCCGACGCGCAGGCGGCGGCTTCTGTAGGCCAGATTATCCTATCGGGCATTTGGGCGGAGTTGCTGGGCGCACAATCGCTGGCAGCGGCGCAGATGCTGGTGACGCTCGATGATCTCGAAGACCGGCGGCGTTATCTCAATATCGCGGCGACACTTGACCGCTTGCTTGGTGCAGGCGCGGTGCCGGTTATCAATGAAAACGACAGCGTCGCAACCGAGGAAATCCGTTTCGGCGACAACGACCGGCTGGCTGCGCGCGTGGCGCAGGCTGCGGGGGCAACTGGCGTTATCCTGCTCTCAGATGTGGACGGCCTTTACGACCGCCCGCCATTCCAGCCCGGTGCGGTGCTGGTGCCGGACGTTGCCAAGATCGACGGACGCATTCGCATCATGGTTGCCGAGGGATCGTCGTCGGGCATGGGTTCGGGCGGGATGGCGTCGAAGCTTGATGCAGCAGATATCGCGACGCGTGCTGGCATCGGGCTGACGATTTGCTCAGGGCTGCGCGATCATCCGCTCGCGGCGCTGGAGGCAGG
>JANLRW010000174.1:0-11068 GCA_031361925.1 Sphingomonadales bacterium | reverse complement strand
CGCGATAGGCTCCATCCCCAACGACTCGCTAGCAAGTAATCCATAAAATGTTTCAGGATGTTGCGCCGCATTCTGCATACGCGGTTGGAACTGATGAGGTTGCTTTGCGGCCATTGCCGCACGCGCGCTCCAGAACAGACCTGCGGCTTTCAGATCGTCGTTGGCAGCTTGACGCGACACTGCGTCAAATGCCTCAAAAGCGCCAGAATAGTCCTTGAGCCGCCAAGAGGCGAGACCATAAGCCCACGCTGCTTGGGTTCCCCATTCGCCGCCAGTAGCGCGGGCAATGCCAGCAAGACGCTTGGCGGAAACGTCGTCATTCTCAATATAATAGGACCAGGCAACGCGGTAGCGCAGTTCGGCCAGCGCATCGGCGGGAAGTTCGCCCGCTTTGCTCTCGAGCAAGCGTTCCGCCGAAGCCGGGTCGTCATTCTTGATAAAAACCTGCAATTCACCTCGCAGGCTTTCACCTGCCACATTGTTTGGCAAATCACGCTTTGGCGCGCCGCCCAGATACGCGAAGCGTCTTTGTCCGGGGCGATCGGGTAGCGCATCAGCGCCGCGCTTGCGCGCCATTGTTTCAAGCTGCTCGGCCTGCGGCAGATAAGGCGCGGCGTTGAGTAACGCCTGCAATTGCATGGCTTCGACTTTTGGACTGTTGGGGGCGAGATAGAGTTCGGCGCGCGCCATCGCCGCCATCGGCCCGGCGGGCATCCGGTCGATCAGCTTGGCGGCATCGTCCCATTTCTGCGCCCGAATAGCTGCGTAAATATCCGTAAATGCGCTCTTTTCGGAGTTGCTGAGCACGGTCGGTGCTTGCTGGACGGAAACGACCGCGCGAAACTCGTCACTGGTGTTCGCCTGCGCCGCAGCAACAGGAGCTAGCGCAAGACCTAGCCACAACCACTTAAATTTGTTCACAAACTGTCCCTTTTTGCGAACATCTGCAAATCTTTCCACGCTTGCGCCTTCATGGCGGGCCGCGCGATTAAGGTTCGCGGATGAAATGTCGTCAGGACTGCCATGTTGCTGCCATCATGGTTAATAATTTGTAAAGATCGCCGCGCATCCATCAGTTCTTCGCCGAGCAGAGCCTTGGACGATGACGAGCCGAGAACGACCAATGACTTTGGGCGAATAAGGTCGATCTGATGGCGAACAAAATCCGCCAGCTCTTGATGACAATTTTCGGGCACTTCTCCGGTCGGCGGAATTGTCGTGGCAAGCGCGGTCCAATAGCAATCAGCCAGTTTGACATTAACCGCCGCCATCATCCTGCTCAGCAACATGCCAGTCATGCCGCTGCCCAAGACCTTGCCGACTAACTCGTCCTGATCAGGTATGTCGGAAATGACCATGACATCACTCGTTGCAGGCCCGGCAGGCGCCACAAAACTCGTTCCAAAGCGATTGCTGGGCAATGCTATACCGCCCGTGATCATTGCCTTCAGCGACTCGACATCCGACGGCCAGTCGATGGCTGGTTTGGCGGGCGCGGCAGCGACTTTTTCCTTTGCGGTCGGTGTGGGAATATTAGCGCTTTTGGCGACTTCGACTGTCGCATCCAGCGTTAACCAATCGATTGGCGTCTCGCCGACGGCAGCATCAACCCCGGCCAGCTCCCACCAGCTGGTCAGCGATTCGATCATGTTGGATGCGGCAAGCTGCCCCTGTGGCTCCATATTCTCTATCAGTCACCGGTTGACGGCGGGGTCAATTGCTTGGCATGGCAATATCTACCGGCTGTTCGATTAATGCGATGGCCTGAATGTTAGCCGCGGTAAAGGATAAAGGCGATGAGTGAACGGGAGTCGATGCCCTATGATGTAGTGATTGTCGGCGCGGGGCCAGCTGGCCTTTCAGCGGCGATCCGCATCAAACAGAAATCGCCTGAAACCAGTGTTTGCATTCTGGAAAAAGGCTCCGAGGTCGGTGCTCACATATTGTCGGGCGCGGTGATTGACCCCAAGGCCCTCGACGAACTTATCCCCGAATGGCGCAATCAGGGCTGTCCGCTGGCCGACACGCCCGTGAACGACAATCAGCATTGGGTGATGACCAAAAAGGGCAAGTTCAACATCCCGCATTTTTTGACCCCCGGTTTTATGCACAACAAGGGCACTTACACAGGCTCACTCGGCAACCTGTGCCGGTGGCTCGCGGGCCAAGCGGAGAACATGGGAGTTGAGATATTCCCCGGCTTTGCCGCTGCTGAAATCCTTTATAATGCCGACGGCTCGGTGAAAGGTGTTGCCACCGGCGATATGGGAATCGCGCGCGATGGCAGCCACAAGGGCGACTATACGCCCGGGCTTGAACTCCACGCCAAATATACGCTTTTTGCAGAAGGCGTGCGCGGGCATTTGACAAAATTGCTCAAGCCGCAATTTTCGCTCGATACGGATTGCGAGCCGCAGGTTTACGGCATCGGCCTTAAGGAATTATGGGACATTCCGGCCGAACAGCATGCGGCAGGCCGCGTGATCCACAGTCAGGGCTGGCCGCTAACAGATGCCAATGGCGGGGCGTTTCTTTATCATCAGGCGAATAATCAAGTCGCATTGGGTTTCGTCGTCTGGCTCAATTATTCGAATCCCTATTTGTCGCCGTTCGAGGAATTGCAACGCTGGAAAACGCATCCGGAAATCCAGAAAATTCTTAAAGGCGGGCGGCGTGTATCCTATGGCGCGCGGGCGATCAGCGATGGCGGATTCCAGTCGGTGCCTAAACTGGCGTTCCCGGGTGGCGCATTGATCGGCTGCACCGCCGGTTTCCTGAATGTGCCGAGGATCAAGGGCACGCACACCTCTATGAAATCCGGTATGTTGGCAGCGGAAGCAATTGCCGACGCGCTGGCCGCTGGCCGCGAACATGATGAATTGTCGGAATATCAGTCGAGCTACGAGAATAGCTGGATATACAAAGAATTACAGGTCGTCCGTAACGTGCTTCCGCTGGTAGAGAAATATGGCAATGTGTGGGGTACGATGCTGTCTGGTATCAATATGTGGTTCGAAAATTTCGGAATCCGGATGCCGTTTACGATGAAGCATCATCCCGATCATAAGGCGCTGAAGAAGAAATCTGCTTCGGTTCCAATCGACTATCCCAAGCCGGACAACGTGTTTAGTTTTGATCGGTTGTCGTCGGTGTTTCTTTCGAACACCAATCATGCCGAGGACCAGCCAGTGCATTTGCAGGTCAAGGATATGGACCTGCAAAAAACCAGTGAGTTCATGGAATTTGCTGGACCTTCGGCGCGTTACTGCCCGGCGGGGGTTTATGAATGGATTGAGGAAGAAGGCAAGGAGCCGCGTTACCAGATCAATTCGCAAAACTGCGTTCATTGCAAAACGTGCGACATTAAGGATCCAAACCAGAATATCAATTGGGTAACTCCGGAGGGTGGCGGTGGGCCTAACTACCCCAATATGTAAGCTTGCCCTTGCTGCGTTTCTGCTGAGCGTACCGTCAATGGCCGCATCCAAGACGGAGGATGCAGCCAGCCAATATGCCGCGGCGCGGTTGGCCGAAATCGGCAACCGCAACGATGACGCGCTAAAAGCTTATATCAAGCTGTACCGGGACGCTCCAGACAGCGCAGTGCTGGCGGACCGGATTTTCGACAGTGCCATCCGCGCTGGCGACATGGACGCGGCGTTGCGGGCAGTGCGGGTGCAGGAGCTTCGCGGCGAGGTATCAAGCGAGGCACCTTTGTTACTGTTCGCCGATGCTTTTTCGCGAAAAAACTGGGGGATGGCAAAGCTCGCGGCGGACGAGTTGCCTGCTCGTGGCAACTTCGGTTTTATGGCGCCGATGCTACGCAGCTGGGTGAACGTCGCACAAGGCAATGCCGATGGTCTTGCGGCGGCAGACGCTCAAACCGATCCGCTTTTGGCATTTTATTCAAATGACCAGCGGATATACATTCAACTGGCAAATCGTGAGTTTGCTAACGCAAAACTGGGTTTGCGGGGATTGGTTTCGGTCGGTGGTGAATATGTCCGTGACCTGATGCTACGCGCAGCTCCGGTTATTGCCGCGCAGGGCGATGAGGTGTTTGCCGATGCTTTAATTGGCACGGCAATGGGCGCCGACCGGTTAGCCGTGGCGGCGCTGCCAATTGACAAGACGCGCAGGACGAAGCTGTCGCCTGAAGACGGGCTGTCTGCGTTACATGTCAGAATAGCCGCAGCGCTGTTGGAGCAAAACGTCAACGACCAAGCGCTTGTCTTGGCGCGGATTGCTTCATGGTATGCGCCTGACAGCGACGCCGCAAAACTGATGCTGGTGAGCGCCTTAGACGCAAACGGGCTTAGGCTGCAGGCATCGGCATTGGCGGGCACAATAACCCGCGCATCATATTATTGGCCACAGGCAGTCAAGCGCCTAGCCGAAACATTGACACCAAATGAGGCTGCAGGTCTGGCGCGCGAGGCCGCCCAAGATTGGCCGAAATCTGCCAGCTTGGCGTTGTTTGCCGCGCAATCCCAGGAAGCCGCAGGTGATCTCGCCGGGGCGGTAGCGAGCTATCATAATATCGTTGACAACGCCGCCACCAGCGGCATTTCTCCACGCCAGCGGGCGTATTATCAGCTATTGCTTGCGTCGGCCCTCGACAATGTCGGGAACTGGCGCGCGGCACGGGCAGAATTGGATGCCGCTTTAATCCTTGATCCTAATAACGCACAGATTCTCAACTATTTAGGATATACATTGCTCGAACGGAATGAAGAAATCGCGTTTGCTCGGGCGATGGTGGCCAGAGCATTCGAGATCGCGCCGAATTCCACGGCGATCATGGATTCGATGGGGTGGGCGCATTTCCGGACAGGGGAATTCTCCGAAGCGGTGATGCTACTAGAAAATGCCGCAAAGGCGTCGGGTAACGATCCCGCAATAAACGAGCATTTGGGCGATGCTTATTGGCGCAGCGGGCGGCTGCGCGATGCGCGCTATGCATGGGCGGTGGCGTCGCAAACGGCAGAGGACGTTGCGGCAACGCGGCTTGCTGGCAAAATCGACCTCGGCCTGTCCGCGCCTTGATGTCGAAATTGATCGAAACTGCCTACGCCAAGATCAATCTCGCATTGCATGTCCGGCGGCGGCGGGAGGATGGTTATCACGATCTTGAGACGCTGTTTGCGTTTGCCGATGATGGTGACCTGTTGTCGGTCGAACCTTCGGATAATCTGTCGCTGAAAATTGTCGGGCAATTCGGTCAGGAGCTGTCTGAGAAATCGGACAATCTTGTTTTGCAAGCAGCACAGAGACTGGCGGAGCGCAATGGAATCTCGTCAGGCGCAGCATTTACCTTGGATAAGCGTCTGCCGGTGGCCGCTGGTATTGGTGGTGGTTCAGCGGATGCCGCGGCGGCACTAAGGCTTGCAGCACGGCTGTGGAATATCGGCCTGGATACCGAACGGCCCTCCGATATTGCGCCTGAATTGGGAGCGGACGTGCCGGCATGTATTGCTTCGCGAACCTGCTTCGGGACAGGCATAGGGGATCGTTTGCAACCGGTCGATGGCAGCGACCTGTCAGGCTTGCCGCTACTGCTAGTAAACCCGATGACCTCCTGCCCCACGGGTCCGGTTTTTCAGCATTGGGACCGCGTTGACCGTGGTGCGCTCGATCCGGAGAATTGGATGGAAGGCCGTAACGATCTGGAAGCGTCAGCTATCGCGCTTCATCCGGAAATTGCCGATGTGCTCTCGGCTCTGAAGGAGACAGCACCAAGCTTATATCGCATGTCGGGTTCGGGTGCGACTTGCTTTGCACTGTTTGAGACGAATTTCAAACGTGACATTGCCCGTGAAGCAATCGGCAATGCTTGCCCTGCATGGTGGACAATGGCATCGTCGCTGCGATGAACGATCCGTGGGTCATTCTCGGGCAACCCACCAGCGGCGGCATATTGGTCGTGTGCGACCATGCGTCCAACCATGTGCCCGAAGACATCGATCTCGGTATCGACCGTGCGCTGCTGTCAAAGCATATTGCTTATGATATTGGCGTGACCGGAGTGGCTACCTTCCTCGTCGAATTGTCGGGTTTTACTGCGTTTCTTGCGGCCAATTCGCGGCTTGTGGTCGATCTCAACCGTTATCCGGAAGATGCAGGCGTGATACCCGTTGCGAGTGATGGCATCGACATTCCGGGCAACCGGATCAATCCAACTGAGCGCAAAGCAAGGCTGCAGCGTTATTTTCATCCTTATCACGACAAGCTGGAAGACCTGATCCATCGCCATCCGCCGTCGCTGATCCTTTCAATTCACAGCTTCACCCCGCGCTTGGAAAGCGACCCGCACGGGCACCGGCCTTGGGAGGTCGGCATTCTCTACAACGCATATGATGCCGCCGCTAACTTGGCGATAGAACGATTGGAAGGCGAGGGGTTAGTGGTCGGTGACCAGCTTCCTTACTCCGGCAAGCTGTTGAATGCGACGATGAACCGGCACGCCGAGGCTAATGAAATACCTTATGTCGGCATAGAGATCAGGCAAGATCTGGTCGAAACCAGCGCTGGTCAGGAAAGATTCGCAGCCATACTGGCCGAAATGGCGCAATATGTTGCAGAAAAGCTTGCGTCGGGGGACGCAAACTGAATAAACGCCGCGTTGAAAGCGAGCCGCTAAATGACCCATGTCTTTGACAAGTCCAACCTCCCCAGCCGCCATGTTTCCGTCGGCCCTGAACGCGCACCGCACCGCAGCTATTATTATGCGATGGGCCTAACCGAGGAAGAAATCGCGCGGCCTTTTGTCGGCGTAGTCTCGGCCGGCAATGACAGCGCGCCTTGCAATACAACGCTCGACCATCAAGCCGATATCGCGCGGAAGGGCGTCGAGCAGGGCGGCGGGATGCCGCGGCGCTTCAACACGATTACGGTAACAGACGGCATCGCGATGGGGCATCAGGGGATGAAATCCTCGCTCGTCTCGCGCGAGGTCATCGCGGATTCGGTCGAGCTGTCGGTGCGCGGCCATTGCTATGACGCGCTTGTCGGTTTTGCTGGGTGTGACAAGTCGCTGCCGGGGATGATGATGGCCATGCTGCGGCTCAACGTGCCCTCGATCTTTGTCTATGGCGGATCTATCTTGCCGGGCCGGTATCAGGACAAGGACGTCACCGTTGTCGACGTGTTCGAGATTGTCGGCAAATATGCAGCAGGCGCCTGCCCGATTGAGGAAGTCCATGCTTTGGAGAAGGTCGCTTGCCCCGGACACGGCGCCTGTGGCGGTCAATATACCGCGAACACTATGGCGTGCGTGGCGGAAGCGATTGGCCTTTCCTTGCCGAATTCCAACATGGCACCCGCACCTTACACAACGCGCGACCAGATTGCCCATGCGGCAGGTGCTCAGGTTATGGAATTATTGGCGCTAAATTTAAGGCCGCGTGATATATGTACACGTCAAGCTTTTGAAAATGCTGCGCGTATTGTTGCTGCGACCGGTGGTTCAACCAATGGCGCTCTGCATCTGCCGGCAATGGCGCATGAGGCGGGAATCGCAATGGACTTGTTCGACGTAGCCGAGATATTCAAAACCACGCCCTATATGGCCGATCTGAAACCCGGCGGGAATTATGTCGCTAAGGACATGTATGAGGCAGGCGGCGTTTATATGCTGATGAAGTCTTTGCTCGGCGAAGGGCTGTTGCACGGCGACTGCATGACGGTAACTGGCAAGACCCTGGGTGAAAATATCGACGAGATCACTTGGAACCCCGATCAAAAGGTCATACACGCCGCCACAGCGCCGTTATCGCCTACGGGCGGGGTTGTTGGCCTGCGTGGCTCACTGGCCCCTGAGGGTGCGATCGTGAAGGTTGCCGGAATGCAGAGGCTAGAATTTACTGGCCCAGCGCAATGTTTTGATTGCGAAGAAGATGCTTTTGCAGCGGTCGAAGCGCGCGAAATTAGGGAAGGCGGCGTCGTTGTTATCCGCTACGAAGGCCCGAAAGGCGGCCCCGGAATGCGTGAGATGCTGTCCACCACCGCTGCACTCTATGGCCTTGGCATGGGAGAAAAGGTCGCGCTGATCACCGACGGGCGATTTTCCGGCGCAACGCGCGGGTTTTGTATCGGCCATGTTGGCCCCGAAGCAGCCGAATGCGGGCCTATTGCGCTGGTTGAAGACGGCGATGAGATTAGCATCAACGCCCACACTGGAACCATCGACCTCAATGTCGCCTCCGAAGTCCTAGAAGAACGGCGCCAAGCCTGGAAGCCACGACTGACCGATTATGGGTCAGGCGCGTTATGGCGCTATGCACAAAATGTCGGACCGGCCTATAAGGGTGCGGTAACGCATCCCGGGGGTCAAGCCGAAACGCATGTCTATGCAGATATCTAAATCCATATTGTTGTGCGCGTTGACGCTTGGTGTGTCTGCGTGCGGCGGGAATGAGACCGAAACGTTGAAAGAGGCTGAGGCGTCCGCCGACGAGACTGCGGCTTTGGATGGCAAGATCGAATGCGCTCTGGCCGGGTCTGCCGGTTTTGAGCGCACATGCACGACCGAACGGATCGCCGGTGCCGACGGTCAGATATTGGTCATTCGCCATGCAGACGGTGGTTTCCGGCGGTTCAAAATATTAACCGACGGCAGGGGACTTGCACCTGCTGACGGGTTTGATGAAACCAAGATCAGCCTGATCGAAAACGGGATGATCGAGGTTAGCTCGGGCGACGACAAGTATCGTCTGCCTGCGCAAATCAAGGGGCGGGACGCCAAGCCTACCGAAACGCCAACCGAAGACGCCGGTTGATTGAACGCCCCGGCAAGGGCATGGCGCTGCGATGACCGAAACTAACCAGATTATCCGCGTCGCCGCGCGCGGCGACGGTGTGACCGCAGATGGCCGATACATCGCCCATGCAGCACCCGGCGATATGCTTGATCCAGCAGGCGGCCTTATACACGGCCAACATCATGCAATACCGCCTTGCCAGCATTTTCCGATATGCGGTGGTTGCCAATTACAGCATTTGGACGACGATAGCCTGCGGACGTTTATCGCCGACAGGGTCAGCCATGCCTTGGCAACGCAGCAGGTTGAAGCGCACGAAATAATGCCGGTCCATCTGTCCCCACCGGGTGCGCGCAGACGCGTTGCGGTTCGTTCCGCGTGGGTCGGCACGCAGTTTCAGCTTGGATTTAGCACCGAAAAAAGTCACCGTATCATAGACTTGGCAAGTTGTGACGTCATGGCACCAGAATTGTTCGCGTTAATCGATCCTTTGCGCAAATTCCTCAATCCGCTGATCGAACGAAAGCGCGATGTGCAGATCAAATTAGCGGTTGTCGACCAAGGCATCGACGTGATGATCGAGAACTGGGTCGCACGCAATCTGTCGGATCATGAGGCGTTGTCAGAATTTGCCGAGAAACAATCGCTTGCCCGCCTGTCGCTTGACGAAGGCTATGGCCCTGTATCTTTTTGGGAGCCTGAGCCGGTTACGGTCACACTTGGCGGGATTGCGGTTGCTTATCCGCCTTACGGTTTCTTACAAGCCACCGCCGACGGGGAAGCCGCGTTAGTCGACGCTGCTAAAACAATCATCGGCGATGCGAAGACGGTAGCAGACCTGTTTGCAGGGCTTGGCACTTTTGCGCTGTCGCTGGCACCGGGGAGAAAGATCTACGCCGCTGAGGCCGACCGCGAGCCGGTAATGGCCCTTAAAACAGCGGCAGGGCGCGCAGGACTTGCCATATTCGGCGATCACCGCGACCTTTTCCGCAGGCCGCTGACACCTGATGAACTCAACAAATTTCAAGCGGTCATTCTCGATCCCCCGCGCGCTGGAGCGAAAGAGCAAGTGACACAGCTGGCTGCGTCTACGGTCGCCAACATAGCTTATGTCAGCTGTAATCCGGCAAGCTTTGCGCGCGACGCAAAAACGCTGGTGGCCGCCGGATACGGGTTGCAGCGTGTGTGGCCTGTAGGACAGTTCCGCTGGTCAACCCATATCGAGCTGGTTGGCCATTTCAGTCGTTAGTGCAAGAATACCGACATCGCGGCGTGGGTTACCAGCATCAACAACGCAATGCTCGACAATGCGAATAATCCAAAGCGCATCAGCACGCGATTTGATAGTATCTGGACGAGGCTGTGGGCGATACGAAGCCCGACATAGGCCCAAGCTATGGTAGCATTGAATCCATCGCCTTGGCCGATGAGCGCGAGCACGATCGCCACCGCATAAAAGATCGTAGGTGCTTCGTGCAAGTGGTTGTAATTGTCAGCAACCCATGATGCTTTCTCTTCACCCTTCGCTACTAGATCGTCGCGCAACCCGCGCCCTGTGGTGCCGACCATCGTTTTGCCGTCGATACCGGCTCTACCCATTGCCGGCAGGCGAGTGGCATACATCCATATCCAGATAATCATCGTCCAGACGGCAAGGGCGATTACCGGTTCAAAAATATCGCTACGCATAATCCCGCTCCCTTCAAATCGTCGCTAGCAACGCGTGAACTGCCAGAACCGTCAGGCAGATTGTCGACAGCAGGAACAATACAAAACGGATGCTGACCTTATTGATAGTTGCTTGCCAGAGGCTGTGGAGGATCCGGATAACGGTATAGCCCCATGCAAACGACACCAGCAATGGCGTGGCCGCTCCGGCGATGGCAAGAATCATCACGGTTGCGTAAAATATCGTCGGCTGTTCCATCAAATGCGCGTAATTGTGGGATTTCCATGCCACTGTCGGCGGCACATTCGGGTCGATATCGACACCGCGCCCGCCAACGGCAGTGCCCAAGTCGATACCAACTCTCTTCATCGCCGGCAGGCGAGTGCCCGCCATCCAGAACAGCATAAGAAGTGACCAGACAACCAGAACGGCAGCTGGTGCTAATATTGATGTATCCATGAAAAATACCCTCCCTTGTTTTGTCCAAGGGAGGGTGCGTTAGCCAAAGTAAATTGTCAAATGCAACTTATTGCGAAGAACGTTTGCCGATCTTCACAACATTGCCCATGTCATTGGCTGGAACGCGCGCATACAGACTGGCCATAGGCTCGTCTTCAACGACCGCGGTGTCGGTCTCGCC
>JANLRW010000103.1:0-5694 GCA_031361925.1 Sphingomonadales bacterium | reverse complement strand
GTGATGACGGCAAAACTGCGTGCGGCGAGCAATAAAGGCTGCACAGCGTCATCGACCGCAGCGATAATCCGGCGGGCAAGCGCTGGCTCGAAGGGCCATGTCGCTTGGGGTGCAAGCTGCACCGACTGGATGAGCAATTCTTCCAGCGTGCTATCGAAGGTGATCGCGGGTAACGGCATTTTGACAGGCGCAATGCCTTGAACAATCAGCGCGCCGAGCCGTTGCCGCACTGCCTCGACCAGTTCAGCCGCGTCCAGCCCGCGCGGCGCGAGATCGACCATCGCCTCCGCAACCCGCCGGAAATCGCGCAAAGGCACGCGCTCGGCGAGGAGCGACCGGCACAAGGCAGATATCGCGGCGAGCGAATAGGGTGCGGGCGTCAATCCAGCGGCGAGTTGCGGATAAGCATCTTTCAGATTGTCGATCAGGGCCTGTGTATCGTCCATACCGAACAATTCGGCGGCGGACGTGGTGACGAGCTGGTTCAGATGGGTGGCAATAACCGTTGGTGCATCGACCACGGTATAACTAGCCGCAATCGCATCGGCGCGGGTGGTTTCGGCGATCCACAAGGCATCGAGGCCGAAGCTGGGATCCTTGACCGCACGTCCCTCGATGCCACCGAGGCAGTCGCCCGAATCGAGCGCAAGCAGTTCGTCGGCATGGGCCAGATCCTCGCCGACAAGCACACCGGCGATGCGGATTCGATAAGCATTTCCGGCGAGCGACAAGTCATCGCTGACCTTGACCATAGGCAAAATAAAGCCGAATTCTCGGCTGAGCTGGCGGCGGATCGCGGTGATCCGGCCCATCAATGGTGCTGCCTTGCGTTCATCGACAAGGCTGACGAGAGCGTAGCCCAATTCAAGCGTGACGGGTGCGCTCTCGGCAATGTCGTCCCAGCCGATGAGATGCGGTGGCGGGGCAAGGTCGATTGCTGCGGGGGCATTGGCGGCGGTTTGTTCGGATCGGCGAAGTGCCCAGAAGATACCGCCAGCCAAGGCAGCCGCCGGGAGCACGACCAACTGGGGCATCGCCGGAACGAGCCCGAGCAAGGTGAGAATGCCAGCGACTGGTCCCCACGCTCGCGCATGGCCGAACTGGCTTGATATCTGCCCCGACAGATCGAGCGGTGAGGATACACGGGTGACAATCGAGGCGGCGGCTATCGACAGCAACAACGCTGGCACCTGCGCCACCAAAGCGTCGCCGATGGCCAGCATGATATAGGTTTCGGCAGCGTCGCCGAAGCTCAGGCCGTGGCTAACGGTGCCGAGGATCAGCCCGCCGAAGATGTTGACGAACAGAATGAGAAGCCCTGCAACCGCGTCGCCTTTGACGAACTTGCTCGCCCCGTCCATCGAGCCATAGAAATCGGCTTCGGTCGCCACCTCCTGCCGCCGTGCCTTGCCTTCGTCGGGGGTAACCAGACCGGCGTTCAGATCGGCGTCGATTGCCATCTGCTTACCTGGCAATGCGTCCAATGTGAAACGCGCGGAGACCTCTGACACGCGGCCTGCGCCCTTGGTGATGACCACCAGATTGATAATCATCAATACCGCGAACACGAACAATCCAACGATATAATCGCCGCCGATCAGCACCGCACCGAACGCCTCGATGACATGACCGGCAGCGGCAACGCCGGTATGGCCATCGACCAGCACAACGCGCGTCGATGCGACATTAAGCGCGAGGCGGAACAGCGTGGCGAGTAAAAGCACGGTCGGGAAAGCCGAGAAATCGAGCGGCTTGGCGACGTTGAGCGCGACCATCAGCACGGCGAGGCTGACCATGATGTTGAGGATAAAACCAACGTCGAGCAGCATCGCTGGCACCGGGACGATCATCAGCATCACGAGAAGCAGGATCGCGACCGGCAACGCGCTGCTTTTGGCGGCTCCGGCCCAGATCGACAGCTTAAGGCCCGGAATCACGCGAGCGAACTCAGACGGTGATAGGCACTTCGTGCAAATTCCAAGTCTAGCCTTTTCGGCATCGGCTGCACCGTTGCCAGTGTCAGCGGCGGCTGCTCACGCTGCATCATGTCTAGCGAGTGTTGTTCGTTACGCCGCGGTTGCGGTTCGCGGATGCCAGGTTGCGATTGCAATTTGGCTTGGAAATTCTGACGAATTTCCGCAACGCTGCGGGCCTCGCCACTGTCCTTGTAAAATATACTGCGGTTTGCCGCCGCTGCATGGGGGAGCAATGTCGCCGCTGCGGTTTGCGGATTTGTCCGATAAGCGGACAGAAATTTCGTCGCACCAGACGCACCCAGAAAATGCGCCAGATACAAATCAACCGGCTCGGGTTCGCGGCCAAGCCGGTCACTGAGATAATCACCATTATCCGAGGCAAATTCGGCAGCCATCGCCGCCGCTGCATCAGGGTCAGTGCGCAGGTCGAGGACTGTTCCTCGCAGCGCCGAGTTATCTACGCGGAAGGTGCCATCGCTTTGTGCGCTGATCGCGTCGGCCGCCCAACCGAGCCCGTGCGCGGTGCCGTGCTGCTTGACCGTCGCCAGCCAAGTCTGTTTGGTAAATTGGTACAGTCCGGTTGCACTCGACGTGCTGGCGCGGGCATCGGGGCGCATTCCACTTTCGATCCGCGCTTGATCGACCAGATAACCGAAATCGACACCCGTTCGGGCGGCGGCATTTTCAATCGCGGCGGTCACGCGGCGGTTGACTGAGAGGCTTGGGTCGATGCTATTCATAAATGGTCCCGATGGTTCGATCAGGACAGAGCAACCATCATGCCATTTGTGTCAGTCGCCTGTTAAGCGCGCAGAAAGCGCGGCTTGGTGTAGACTATGTCCACGGGCTGACCGCGAAGCTGCGCCAATCGGTCAATCTTCTGACGGTTCCACGCCGACAGGTAATTGACTCTGATCCGCGCCGCATCGGCCAGCTTCAAGCCATGGTCGAGATATTCGCGGTTGATTGCTGCTCCGCCGCGAACGGCATCAAGCACATTTGCCAAGGCCGCACTCGCCGCTAATATAGCATCGGGGTCACCGGCATCGAGCGCGGCGATCAATTCTGTTTGCCGGGCAGTCAGTTGGTCGAAAACACCTGCTGTCACACGCGCTGCCCGCTGCCGAAGCGCATCATCGCATCGGCAACCGCGCCGAGGTCAATTGCATAAGCACCGCTGGCAATCGCCGCGCGCAATTGCGCGACTTTATCGGCATCGTGAGGTGGCCCTTTTTGCGCAAGTGCGCTCGCCAAACTCAACGTTTGCGGTGCGGCGGATGGCACGCTTGGCCGCACCACTCGCACAATATCACCGGCGGCGAGCGGGCGGCGCGCTGAAGCCGGTCTGGCTGGTCCGAAACGGACTTCGTCCACCATATCGTCGTTCCTTTTTGTGTCGCTGTCGGAAAACTGACAGCCATTACAAAAGCGGAAACGGCGGAGTCGCCGAGAAGTTTAGGCCTAAAAGCTGACGACCCCGCGCGCGGTGACGGTCGCGGTGATGCTGTTCGCCGACGTCGGGGATTTGACGCGAATGGCTTGGCCGACCGCACCGTCCTCCATCGCGACCATATTGGTCGAGACCGCAAACCCCGCCCCCATATCCACGCACTCGACCATCTCGCCCTTGCGCACCAGCATCTGTGTGTGGTTCGCCGTTTGTCGTTGGAGCGTCACCGGAATACGCAGCCGCCAGCCCTTCGCTTCGCACCGAACAACTATCGCGTCGCCGACCGGCGGGGCTATAATCGGTTCGTCTGGGCACACCGCCAGTTTCAGGCGGGCGTCGACCGGCTGCGCGCTGGCATCGACGAGCGCAACTCTTTCATCCAAGGTTTCCAAATCCTCATAGGCTTGCGGACTGGCGGTAAGGGCTGCGGCAAAGATGTAGTGCAACATGATGTTCTCCGGAAAATTAACTTCCCGAAGCATTCAGCAATCATCGTGCCAGTTTTGTTTAAGCGACAATCGCCTTGGCGATCGCCTGGATCGCATCGGGCCGCGCGACGAACGCCATGTGCGTGCAATCCAGTTCAATGCGGTGATCCGATTCGTGCCGCAAACCCCGCGCCGAATTCGGGGCAACCACACCGTCCTGCGCCGACCAGAATGCGCAGGTTGGAACCGGCGGCTTTTCGTTCAACACAACATCTATTGGCGGCGAATCAATCTTATGTCCCGCAACAAATTCATAAATCCGCCAAGCATTGTTTGCGCGTAGGTCACCCGAAAACGGGCTGCCCAATGTGACGACTTTCGCCACGCGGTGTGGCGCGTGCTTGGCATATTCGCGCGCGATAAGGCCGCCAAGGCTCCAGCCCACAAGCGTCAACGGCGCATCGGTTGAAAGCGAGTCAATGCGGTCGTCAAGTCGCGCGAAGATATCGGCCTTGATACCCTTGTTTCGGCCTAATCCCCAACCGAATGCCTGAAATCCATTTGCTGCCAGCGACCGCCGTAACCGTGAAGTCGTTTGATCAGACGCCATGAACCCCGGCAACACCATGACCGCGCGCCCATCACCGTCAACATCCAGCGGCACGGTCGTTGAAAACGTGGCAGTAGCCCGCATATAGGCAAAGGATAATGCCTCGCGCGCCAGCAACGGCAAAGCCGGGGCAAGCCTGCCTGCCTGTATCGGTCCAACTTGGCCGGTGGTCGCACTGAATCGGGTTGCCATAATCCCGATATATGCAGTTTCGAAGTTTATGAAAGATTTATGACGACGATTGTCGCAAAAAATTCACCGGATAAGTGGTTCGGTCGCAGGTGCGGTCTGTTCGATTGCGGGAGTGACCGGGGCTATCACGGCTGGCGCAGCGGCAACAAGCGCACTGCGTTCCAGCAGGTCAAGCGCCTTTCGCGCCTGCGCGTAACGCCGCGCCTTGGTCAGCCAAGCTTGCGCAGCCGATGCGCCCGGCATCGCCGACACCTCGGATATAGCACCCGCAACATTGCCCGATTCCACTAATGTGTGCGCACGCAGCATCCGCTGGGTTGGCGCGGGCGACGGCGCACCATCTTTGCGCAAAACAAAAAGTTCGGAGAATTCCTTGCTGACGGTCGCCCAAATGCCGGCATCGCGGTTACCGGTTACCAACACATTGTCCAAAGCCTGCAATTCAGCCTGTAATATTTCGAGCGTCACCGGCGCTTGCGACGCTGACAGGATCGTCGCCACCGCCTGTGGCTGCGTCGAGCCAAACCGCAAACGCAGCTGATCGGCCAAATATCCCAGCGGCGCGCCGCTATCAATTGCGCGCCTCGCAGCAAAGGCGATGAGCAGACCCTCGGCGCGCGCGGCGTTACCCGACGCAGCTGCCGCATCCGCATTGATCTGCGTCAGGCGGTTCTCAATGCTGGCAACCGTGTCATCGCGTGGTTCCACATTCGAAAACGGCGCTACGGGGCGCACAGCTACGCTTTTTGGCACGGCGGCCACTTCAGCAGTAAAATTGCCATCCCAGTAACCCAGACGGTTGGCCAGCCATCCGGCACCGATGATGCCGCCGACAAAAGCGAGCAACAATAATATGAGGATATGCTTGAACTTCATACCACCGCGTGGCGGCGGGGCCGCCATTGCATAATCGTTCATTTAATCCCCTTTTCTCGGGTCATAATTAGGGGCCGCGGCTAGCATTTGTAAACGAACTTTACAGCTGCGACAAGAGCGATGCGTCGTTGGGCACAGGAGCGGTGACGATAGCCTTCCATC
>JANLRW010000084.1:0-3763 GCA_031361925.1 Sphingomonadales bacterium | reverse complement strand
CCAGCCTTGCTCATGCCCGGCAATGTGCAGCAGCGTGTGCGCTTTGAACGTATTGTAAATCCGACGGTCGGGCTGCTGGCCGAATTCGAACCCAAGACTCTCGCCAATATCCGCGAGCCGCTGCCGGTTGGCTCTGCTCTGCTCGGGCGTGCTGCCATATTTTTGCTGGATGTGCTCGCTGACGTCCTGTCCCTCGAGCGGCATGTTTGCGTTTAGTTCGAACGGGTGCCACCAGGTTTCTGCGGCCACCGGTTGGTCTAACGTCACCAGCGCCTGCTCGACCTGTTTGTACCCGATGATGCACCACGGGCAGACAACGTCTGACACAATGTCGATGCGCAGAAGAGTCATGCGTCCACCCAATGCCGCAGCAGGCTATGCGCAATCGCAAATGCTGGCGGCGCATTGAATGTCTTGGCGGGCGCATCCTCAAGTGCCGCGCGGGCCTCATCCTTGCTAACCCACCGGGCATCCTCCAACTCGGTGGTGTCGAGCGTGATTTCATCGTCTTCGGCATCGGCAACGCAGGCTATCATCAGTTGCGAACCACCAAAGGGCCAGGGCTGGCTGGTGACGTAACTCACCGCGCCGCAGGTCACGCCTGCTTCTTCATGAATCTCGCGGCGCACGGCTTCCTCGATGCTCTCGCCCGGTTCCAGAAAACCAGCCAGTGCAGAATAATTGCCCGGCGGAAAGCGCGACTGCCGCCCGACCAGCGCCTTGCCTTCATATTCCGCCAGCATGATCACTACCGGGTCGGTGCGCGGGAAATGCTCCTTGCCACAAGCGCTGCATTTGCGACCCCATCCTGCGCGGAACAAAGCGGTCGCGCCGCCGCACTTGCCGCAAAAGCGATGCGCATTATGCCATTCGATCAGGCTGCGCGCGGTGCCGTAAATCGCCGCGTCCTCAGCCGGCAGCACGCTGAGCGCGCGCCAAATCGCAGGTGAACGGAATGCGTCGCCGGAAGCATCGACCAGCGGCACGAAATGCGGTTTACCATCGGCCAGACCTAGCAATATCAGCTCTTCAGAGCCGTTAAGTTCTGCCAGTGAATGCCAATGCAATCCGCCTTCGCAGGCCACCACCGGGTCAAGCCCTTCCAGCGCCAATATCCGTGCCCGCCAGTCACCGAGCAGCGCCCCATAGGCTTCCGCGTCGTTTCGCACCCGGTCAGCACGGTCGAGCGGAGAACCGGTAAACCCAGGCGGCATCACCGACCGCCCCTCACGCACCAACGTCTTGAATAACCCATTTGCTGAATTCAGCGTGGATCGGATACACGTCGCTTGGCATATATTGCGCCATTCCGGTGGCGCGGATGCCGCGTTTGCGGTCAACGAACGCGACCGTTCCCGCCGCACCGCCCCAACCATAAGAACCGGCCTGATCACCAAGACCAACGCGCCCGCCTGCGCCAAAACCGGCACCTTCGGCAAAGGTGCCTTTCATATCCAAGCCTTCGGGTAGCAGATTTGACATGCCGAGTGCCGCCGTTTCAGCGGACATGACCCGCACCCCGTCCAACGTCCCCCCATTCAGCAGCATCGACAGGAACCGGTCATAATCGCGCGCCGAACACACCATCCCCGCGCCACCAAAGGCAAAGGCTGGCTTGTCGAGATAAATACTGGTCGCCGCTGGATCAATTGGAAACAAAACACCGTTGATCGGCGCGTAATTGGTAACGAACCGCTTGGTTTCGGACGCCGGAACTTGGAAATATGTGCTTGTCATATTCAGCGGACCAAAAATACGGGCTTTCAGAAACGCCTCGAAATCCATCCCGCTCACGGCCTCGATGACGCGGCCCATCAGGTCTAGCGAAATCGAATAGCTCCATTTCGTGCCGGGCTCGGCAATCAGCGGCAGCTTCGCCAGCCGCTCCGAAAAGGTTTTCAAATCAGGCGTCGGTGCGCTGGGGGGTGCGCCGGGGATCGGGAAACGGCTGACGATCCCGGGCGTGATGCCGTTATCGAGATAGGCTTTCAGCAACGGCCCTTTGGTGATGATCGAATAGCCAAGACCGGCTGTGTGCGTCAGTAAATGACGAACGGTGATCTGCGTCTTGGCTGGCACCGCGTCCAAGCTGTTCGCCGGGTCGGACAACACCGTCATGTTCGCAAATTCGGGGAGGAAATCGGCAATCGGCTGATCGAGCTTCATCTTGCCTTCACCGATGAGGATCATCGCCGCCATGCCGGTAACCGGCTTGGTCATCGAATACACGCGCCACAAAGTGTCGAGATTGACCGCCGTCGCATCGCCCTGCGCAATTGTGCCGGCTGCGACCATATCGGGTTCAGCAACACCGTGCCCGATGGCGGCGATCATTCCGGCTAGTTTCTTGCCTGAAACATAGGCGTCAAATTGCGCCTTGATCGTCGGATATTTCTCGGCTGCCAACGCCCACACGTGCGCTGGAATGAACGCGGTTGCAGCACCCGCCGCCGCCATGCGGCCACCCAGCGCGAGAAAACTGCGCCGCGCCAAAAAACCCTGATCAATCGTCTGCATTTCCATTATCGCTCTCCTCGTTGGCTTACCGCCTTTGCTGCTTTCAAGAATAAGGTCGGCAGCCCCGCCTTGTCGAGCGAATTCACCGGCCAATATTCGCCGTTGTCGAGCAATCCGACGTCGGACGGCAATGCCGTAACGGCAACGGTGAGTGACAGGCTGAAATGCGTAAAAACATGCTCGACCGGCAAAGGCAATTCGCGCCAGTCCGAGGCGAATGGCGGTATCCCACTACCGTCGCTGCCGGCGCTCCAGCCGTCATCGGGCAACGCGCGCATTCCCGCCAGCATCCCTTTGCCCCCGCGCGTTACGAGCCAGACCTTGCCATCCTGCTCGATCCAATAGGCGGTGCCAGTGCGGTGCGGCTTCGATTTCTTCGCTGGCTTAACCGGATAAGCCTGTGCCGTTCCCGCCTGCCCCGCTGCACAACGCGCGAGCAACGGACAGATCAAACAGGAGGGCTGCCGGACCGAACATAGCCCTGCCCCCAAATCCATCATCGCTTGCGCAAAATCGCCTGCATCGCTGTCCGGTGTGATGGCATCGGTGGCGACGCGGATGGCCGGTTTGGCGGCTGGCAACGGCGTATCAATGGCAAACAGTCGCGCGACCACGCGCTCTACATTGGCGTCGACCACAACTGCCCGCTGGCCAAAGGCAATCGCCGCAATCGCGGCTGCGGTATATGCGCCGATGCCGGGGAGTTTTAGCAGCTCTGCCTCGCCGCTCGGCAATTGGCCGCCATGCCGATCGGCAACGACCTTTGCACACGCCACCAGATTGCGCGCCCGCGCATAATAGCCAAGCCCCGCCCATGCCGCCATGACATCTGCCTCATCCGCCGCCGCCAGCGTGGCAAAATCGGGCCAGCGACTGACGAAGCGTTCGAAATATGGGATGACGGCAGCAACTGTCGTCTGCTGGAGCATGATTTCGGACAGCCACACGCGGTAGGGATCGGGCAGTGCTGCTCCGGGTGCCGCTCGCCACGGCAAGGCCCGCGCATTTTTGCGGTAATGCGCCAGCAAGGCAGCAGCGATATCCCCAGATTTTTGGACGTGGTGTTGGACGGCGGTCATTCGAAATGGCATGAAGCAGCATATGATCAAAGACAAGGCACCTGCTGGCAAAAGCGATAGCAAAAGGGCTGTGCCAAAGCCCTACCAACGCCCGCGCGGTGGCGAAGCGCGTGCGGTGTCCGATCTGATGCCCGAAATAGGGCGCGCAGCATTCCGCCGCTTTGGCT
>JANLRW010000053.1:0-7647 GCA_031361925.1 Sphingomonadales bacterium | reverse complement strand
TTCGGTCATCTATCTGTTTAGGTCGCAGCCCGACACAGCGATGACCAATCCGAAAGAGACGCCGGCGCGCACCCCTGCATCGCAGGCCAAGACCGGCAGCATCGTCGGCACCGGGGTGGTTGAACCGTCGAGCGAGGTCGTAGACATTGCCGCGACTGTGCCGGGTATCGTGGTCAAGGTTTTCGTGACGCCGGGCGATCAGGTTTCGGCGGGTCAGCCATTGCTCGAAATCGACAGCCGCGACGTGCGCGCATCGATCAACGAAGCCGCCGCCCGCGCCGCCACCGCGCGGCAAAGCATAGCCGCCGCGCAGACATCCTTGCGCGTCGCGCAAAAACAATATGCTCTGTATACCGGGGTGGAAGATGCGCGCGCGGTGTCACGGCAAGAGGTCATCACCCGCCGCGACGCGGTCGCCGATGCGCGCGCGCAGCTGGGTGTGGCGCAGGCGCAGGCGCGGCAAGCCGAGGCGCAGGTGGCACAGGCCCGAGTCGAACTCGACCGGCATGTCATCCGCGCGCCATCGGCGATGGAGGTTTTGCAAGTCGATACCCGCGCTGGCGAATATGCAGGGACGCAGGGCACCGCGTCGGTGCTGATGAAACTGGGCGCGACGCAGCCGCTGCATGTCCGGCTCGATATCGATGAAAACCAGATCGAAAAGCTGGCTCTGGGCCAGCCAGCGGTGATCAGCGCGCGCGGCGATGCCAAAAGGCAGGTAAAGGCGGTTTTCGTGCGCGCCGAACCGCTCATCGTGCCAAAACGCTCGCTGACTAATAGCTCGACCGAGCGCGTCGACGTGCGCGTGTTGCAACTGATCTTTGCTTTGCCGACCGAAGGGCGGACCTTCTTTGTCGGGCAGCAGGTTGACGGCTTCGTGCCCGCCAAGGCGAAACAATGAAGCGCGGGCTTGTCTTAATGGCAGCGGCGTTGCTTTCCGGCTGCGCAGCGGTGGGCGAGGGGCCGCAGCCAAGCAGTGTTTCGGTTCCGGGCGCGTTCGTTTATGCGCCGCCGACCGAATCACGCGACGTTCTCGCGGCGTTGCTCGCCAATGAAGACCCGGCGTTCCGCATGCTGGTTGCGGCGGTCGATGCCGACGCGCCCGATTTGCAGGTGGCATTGGCAAGAGTCGCTGCGGCAAGGGCTGCACTGCGTGGCGCAGGGGCCGCACGCGCGCCCAATGTACAGGCAGAGGGCAGTGCAGGCTATGGCCGGGGCAGCGAAAACACCATCACCAACCTGCCGCCCGGCACGGTTATCGACACATCGAACGCCAGCTATTCGCTGGGTATCAATGCAAGCTGGGACCTCGACCTGTTCGGACGGCTGCGCGCCTCGCAGCGCGCTGCCGCGCTTCGCCTCGATGCTGCCGATGCTGATGCCCGCGCGGTGCGGCTGACGTTGGTGGCCGACATTGCCCGCGCGGTGACCGACTATCGCACCGCGCAGGCCAAGTTGCAGATTACCGATGACGATCTGACCGATGCGACGGTGCTCGTCAAATTGACGGGCACGCGGACGCGCGCAGGGATTGCGCCCGGGCTCGATCTGGTGCGCGCGCAAAGCCTGGAGGCCGCCGCGCGGTCGCAGCGCGGCCCGGCGCAGGCCGAGCTGGCAGCGGCGCTTGGGCGGTTGGTGACGCTGACCGCGCGCGACGGCGCGTCAGTGGGCGCAGCATTCGACGCTCCGGCGGAAAGCCGCCCGGTGGTTTTGCCAGCGACCGGGCTGCCGTCGGCATTGCTGCGGCAGCGGCCCGATATCGTCGCGGCGGAATACCGGCTGGGCGCGGCCAATGCCGAAATCGCGGCGGCGGCGGCGGCGCGCTTTCCGCAAATCAGCATCAATGCGGCGCTCGGCGTTGCGGCTTTGGCGTTGGGTGACCTGTTCAACGCCGATTCGTTGACTGCATCGCTGGGCGGCTCGCTGGCGGGGCCGCTGCTCGATTTCGGTCGGGTCGCGGCGCAGATCGATGCGCGTCAAGCCGATGCCCAAGAAGCGTTCGCGCTTTACCGCCGTGCCGTGTTTACCGGCATCGGTGACGCTGAAACAGCGCTTGGCACGTTGCAAGCGAACCGGAACCGGCTGGCCGCGCTTGAAGCGCAAATTGCCATCGAACAGGATTCGGTCAAGCTGTCGGCTACGCGCTACCGCATGGGGCTGAGCGATTTTCTGGGGGTCATCGATGCCCAGCGCCAGCTGAATGCGGCGCGGCAGGCACTAGCCGAGGCCAAGGGCAATGCGGCGCGCGCAGAGATCGGGGTGTATCGCAGTTTCGGTGGATAGTGCATTGATCAACCTGCATATTGCACGTCTGTTGCGAGACGCGTTGAAACTGGAATTGTCAGCGCAATAAATACAGACTGGATAAAATAGACCTATGGCCGGGGATGCTTAACTCGGTGACGCACAAAGGTCAGTGTATCGAGGGCTTGCAGTTCGTCCGGCGACACTTCAAGTATTCTGGCGCCCGGCTCCATCAGGCGCTCCATCGGGCGCTCCATCGCGCTTGACTTATTTTCCCTCCAAGCGCCTATTCGTGACACGATGTGACAATTGGGGTGCACGGCATGAACAGATTAGCTGCGATTGTGGTCATACCGCTGTTGATGGCTGCTCAGGCCAATATAGGTGCCCATGCACAGGATGGTGCAATAGAAGTTCAAGAGGCAGGCGTCGATCCGGATGATCCAGATAACCCGGGAGATAATGGCAGTGTCGAATATTATGTCGTTGAAGACAGCGACGATCTGTGGCCAGACGAAGCCATTACTGAAGAACAATGGGCGGCGGACGAAACTGCGTCTGATGCCGAGGGAGATCCGGCAGAACTCCGACCGCGCGATCCGCCTGGCCTGCCTTTGGTTGCACCGCAGCCAACTGTCGCGGGGCTTGTTCCGCGGTCGTTGGGTGGCGTAAGGGTCGCGGATGCTGCGGCACCGTGGCAAGCTCAAATTTATTATCCCAAAGTAGCGACACAATGGAGCGCTCAACTTGCCGCTGGTGAGGAGCCTTGGGTGTTGCAGCACTATTGCGGGGGCGCGCTTGTTGCATCGGACTGGATTTTAACCGCTGCGCATTGCATTGATGAGGGGATGATGCGCGTGGGCTACCGGGTGCGCTTGGGTCAGGAGAGAATTGACCTTGAAGGAGGGTGGACGTTCAAAATCGATAAGGTTGTCCGTCATCCCCAATATGCGCCGTTAAAGGGCGGCGATATTGCGTTGATCCATATTATCAAAGACCAACCGCAACCAGACCCGCCACAGACTCAGGTTCGCCCGATACCGCTTTTCCGGGGGGCCGACGCCGTGCCAACTGAAGCGGTCACGGCGTTCGGCTGGGGCCGGGTTGCAAATACCGGAAATCGCAGCAATGCCATCATGTTGAAAGTTGGACTCAATATCGTTGCCCGTTCGACCTGTGACAAGGCGCGGGTCGCTTTGATCGACGCGCGCGTTGTGTGTGCGGCGGCACCGGGACGCAAAACCTGCAGTAATGATAGCGGCGGTCCACTGGTGAACGCATCCAACCAATTGGTGGGCGTGGTAAGTGCGGGCGGCAAATCATGTGCCGACGATGGTGTGCCTGGCGTCTACACGCGCGTAGGCGCTTATTTATCTTGGATTGCGGAAACAACCGGAGGCGTAGTGCGCTAAATCTGCTAGATTTCGATAAGGAATGATGACTGTGAAATCGCATTTCTGGGCTTTGGCGGTTTCCTCGCCGTTTTTATCGGCAGCTGCGTTCGCGCAAGACAGCCAGAGCGTGCAAAGCGGCAGCGGTGCCACTTCAGGCGAATATCATGCCCAAGATGATGGCGTTGATCCCTGGCCCGAACTAACGGCGTCAACGGTATCGCGTCAGCGCGCGAAACGTGCCGTGCGGGCTTCTAACCCGCCGTCCGACGCCGCCGAAAACGAAGCATCCGACGAAGATATCGAGGCGGCCGATCCGGTGGAGGACTATGAAGTCGACCTACGTTATGAATCATATCTGGAATCGCTCGAATTTGTCGATGATCCCGACGTCAAGCCGCCTCCAGGCCTTTTAATTGTCGAAAAAGAACCCCGGAAAATTCACAGGGTATCGCGCGGAGGCATCCGCGTGAACGATGCCGAGGCACCTTGGCAGGCGCAGATTTTTTATCCCAAAGTTGCAAAAGTCTTCGAGCCGTTATTGCAAAAAAAAGTGCCATTATGGGCATTACAGCATTATTGTGGCGGTTCGTTGGTTGCACCGCAATGGGTGCTGACTGCGGCGCACTGCATCGATGACGGGATGCGCGCGGCGGGATACCGGATACGGCTTGGACAGGAAAATCTGAATGCCGGTAAGGGATGGACATATGCCATCGATAAAGTGGTGCGCTACACGCCATATGCGCCACTGAAAGGCGGTGACATGGCACTCATAAAAATATCGAATGACCTTAGGGTCCAACCACCACCGAATCAGGTAAAGCCAATTAGCCTTTATGCGGGTAGCGACCCCCCTGCGGGTCGTCCGATTACCGCTTATGGGTGGGGACGCACGAGTGCGCGGAGTTTGAATTCAAACCTTATTTTGCTAAAAATCGGCCTTCAAGTCATGAACCGTCCGCTATGTGTGCCAGAAGGAAAGCGGCTGGGCTGGACGGTCGGAAAAGGGTTTCTGTGTGCCACCTCGCCACCCGGTACCACCGGCAAAACCTGCAGTGGCGATAGCGGGGGATCGGTCATCGATAATCAGACAGGCCAGCTTGTCGCCGTCATCAGCGGCGGTGGTCCGAAATGTGCCCCGGATAATGACCCCAGTTTTTATTCGTCGGTCAGCGAATATCGATCATGGATTAAAACGGTAACGGGCGGGGCAGTACAATAACCACCGCCCGCTTAACCTGTATTACTGGCCGACTTTAATGCCGCCCGTATGTTCAGTGCCCTCGGGTGCCGCTGCTTCATCGGCAGTGGCTGCAGGCACGTCGGCTTTTGCGGCATCTGCTGTTGCGGTTGCTGCTGGAGCGTCGGTGGTTGGCGCTGCCTCGGTCGTCACAGCGGCTGCATCCGTTGCCTCGGGTGCCGCTGCCTCTTCCTTGGCCGCAGGCTGGCAAGCCGCCAATATAATGGAGGCCGCAAGGGTCGCCGTTATCGTCGTCAATTTACGCATGGTCTTTCTCCCCTCATGATGAGATAGCATGTTAATCAAATCCCATCGATTTAAGCAACTTAATAAAGTCTGGTCGTGCGCGTAGCGGCTCGAGCATAGGATCATACTGCGCGGCAACCAATCCTGCGTCGCGTTGGGTGCGGGCGCGAAGTAATGCTGCCATGGCTTTGTCCGCGTCCCCCCATTGCGCCCAAACTTGGCCTTGCTGGTAAAAAGAGACAGTATCCGTGTCGCCGGTCAGGTCGGCCATGGCAGCCTCTGCGCGGCTACGGTTTCCTAAACGATTTTGTACAATCGCCACCCCAGCCAGTTTCGACCATTTATGTGAATCCGCCTCAAATGCCTTTAGCGCATCACTGTTTTTGTTTTGCGCGAGCAGAGCCATGCCAATCCTGCTATGGGTCTCCGGCAGGCTCGGGTTCAATTTAATGGTTTCGCGAATGGCGGCAATCGTCGCTGGATATCGTTTGGCCGCGAAATGCACGATACCCAAAATACGGTAAATGAGCGCGTTAAGCGGGTCGAGCAAAATGGCCCGGTTAATGGCTGGCAAGGCTTCTTCATGGCGTCCCGTTGACGCACAGTAAGCCGCAAAGCGCGCAAGGACTGGTGCATCGCCTTCGCCCAATTTGCGGGAACGATCGAATGGCGCGCGCGCAGACTTGGCATCAAATTCGCCTTGAAATAATATCAGCGCCAAGGCCGAATGCGCATCTGCAAGGCGGGGAGCAAGCTCGACAGCGCGTTGTGCTGATGCAATGGCAGCGTCGTTATACGATTTGATCTCTGTCGCACTCCCATAACCTGCGGCAACCGAAGCAAGTGCCCGGGCACGGCCTGCATAAGCGGCGGCAAAATACGGGTCGGCGGCGAGCGCAGCGTCAAACTGCGCTACGCCCTCGCGTTCCTCACTCTCGTTGCTGGCGTGTGCATAGAGGTCCTTGCCACGCAGATAATGGTCGAAGGCGATAATATTGCGTGTGCCTCCAATCAGCGTCCTAGCCGACCCAGCGGAACCGATCCTGTTGCTCAATTCTGCCGCAATGGCCGCGCCTATCTCGCGTTGCACAGCCAATATGTCGTCAGTGGTTTGCTCAAACGTCCGGCTAGGTTGGCTAACGCCGGTTGGACCATCGATCAGGTCGATGGTCACGCGCATCCGATTGGCCACAATTTGCACCGCGCCATCGATTAAGACACCGATCCCTAGCCTTTTGGCGAAAGCGACGGCATCATCTTTGCCGCGCGCAAACACTTCGGACGATGCTTGGCCAACAACTTGAAGCGCACCATTTTGGGAGAGCATCGAGCGTATCTCATTGGCCAGTCCCTCGGCGACATATTGGTGGTTGGCATTACCGCCGATATTATCAAACGGCAGAACGGCAATCCGGCTGGCGATTGTTCCATCGCTAAAAAGCTCCGCTTGCCATATTGCAAAGCCGCCGACGGCAAGTGCCGCAACGGCTCCTGCCGTCATCGCAGTGCGTCTGTTGATGCCCGACACCGCAGGAGCTGGCTTCAGAATAGGGCGACCGGATTGATCGCCATGCATCACGGCGATGGCACGCAGCATTTGTTGAATGCTTACGTCCTTTGCAGTCATTTTTGATCGTGCAAGGTCAATGACTTGAAACTGGCCAAAGCCAAGAGGTGGCGGCGATCCGTCAAGCGAAAGCGGCACAAGGACGCCGCGGTCGCGACCGCGCGTTGCCTCGTCATGTACCCAGTGCGATTGCACCGATGTTTTCGACCAGAGCACAACAACCGCCTGTGCGCGATCCAACGCGTCTTCTGTTGTGCGCGAAAATTTTTCTCCGCCTTCTAAAAGGCCATCCCACCAGATGGAATAGCCAGCTTGTTCGATCAGCTTGATAATTGGACGTGCTCGCGCCTGGTCGTCCCGAGCGTAACTAAAGAATATCGTCGTGGAGTTGGCGTTGCGGTTGTTGTTTGGCGGGTCGCTATCAATCACGTCCTGCTACCCCCAGATGCTCAGGCCAGCCATGGCCGCAAGCTGCAGAGTACACTTTTGTCACATATTTTTCGGCTTGTTACAATAACAGTTTTTTTGGGGTAGCGTCGCATTTGGTGTAATCTGGTTAGCACATCGCAAGCATCGCCCGTAACGCCAGTCCGGTGCGCCGAGCGAGCTCGTTCGTGGAACCCAGTCATGAACGCCGTGCGGACGTCATTGGCGATTATCCAACGTCTCGCGATAGGTGCCAGCAATGCGCGAAACATGTCTGCAATTTGGGTGCAAAGCTGCCACTGCCACAACGGCTGAACATAGGGCCGATTATTGCCCCCGGAGCTCTAAAACCGAACTGTCCGGATTGTCCGACATTCTAGTCATTTCACGGTAGGCGTACCGAATTAGCTGATGCGATTTGACGCCTGAATTTTGTGGGAATGGGTAGGGCAAGGCGTCGACCGAGTGCGTTGCAACACTCGAAACGCGGCGGCAATGCTGTGATCAGTTGATTAGATATTTAGCGTTTC
>JANLRW010000049.1:0-1822 GCA_031361925.1 Sphingomonadales bacterium | reverse complement strand
TGGCATTAAAGCTTTTGGTTTCAGCACCCGGTGGCAAAATTTGCGGTTTTCGCCAGTCGCGCGGTTGGCCTTTCTTGCCCGGCACAAACGGCGCGCGCGGTTTGGTGGCGAATAGCGTATCGAAGCGTTCGCGAAAGGCATCAGCATAATGGCGACGGATTTCGGCGTTGGTGATGTTTGCCATATGCCCCCCCAGACGCTGTTTGAGGCCTGCTCGGTCCTCTGGGGTAGAAAGGGAGCCAGCGGCCACTTCGGAGCGCCACAGGCGTTCTACGAGCGGTTCTGAAGCCTCCAGCAACGCTGCCAATGCCTTTGGACCTGACTTCTTGACCAGATCGTCGGGGTCCTGTCCGTCGGGCAGGGTGACGAATTGCAGGCTATGGCCGGGTTTGAGCAGCGGCAAAGCCCGCAAGGCAGCGCGCCACGCCGCTTTTTGTCCCGCCGCATCGCCGTCAAAACACAGCAAAGGCTTCTCGGTCATCCGCCACAGCATCTGGATTTGATGTTCGGTCAACGCGGTACCCAGCGGCGCGACCGCATCGGCAAAGCCCACCTGCGCAATTGCAATGACGTCCATATAGCCCTCGACCACGATCACGCGGCCCGTCTGCCGCGATGCAGGCGAGCATTTGTCGAGATTGTAAAGCGTTCGGCCCTTGTCAAATAGAGGCGTGTCGGGTGAATTGAGATATTTGGGTTCGCCTTCGCCCAACATCCGGCCGCCAAAAGCAATCACCCGCCCGCGCGGGTCGCGGATCGGGATCATCAGGCGGCCACGGAACCGGTCATAGGGTTCCTTGTCGTCTACCGCGATCAGCAAGCCGGCCTCGACCAGCATTGGCACGCCAAAGTCCTTGAGCGCAGTCTTCAGCGCAGTCCGGCTATCGACGGCAAAACCAAACCTGAATGCTTTGATCGTCTCCGCCGTCAAACCGCGCTTAGCGAGATATTCTCGCGCACCCGCGCCTTCCAACCCTGCCAAAGCCTTTACAAAATGTTCCTGCGCTGCCGCCATGACGTCATGTAGACCGGCGCGCTCTTCGGCTTGTTTGGCGGCTTTCGGGTCGGGGGCAGGGACGTCCATTCCTGCTTCGGACGCCAGTTCCTTGATTGCATCCATGAACGACAGCCCACGCTGGTCGGTCATCCAGCGGATCGCATCGCCGTGCGCCGAACAGCCAAAGCAGTGATAGAAGCCCTTTTCGTCGTTGATTGTGAAGCTTGGCGTTTTTTCGTTATGGAAGGGACAGCACGCCTTGAACTCGCGGCCCGCTTTGGTGACCTTGACGGTGCGACCGATCAGCGCGGAAAGCGTGGTCCGCGAGCGTAACTCATCCAGCCATTGCGGGGTTAGTGCCATTAGACTTTTTTTGGTTCACGCAGAGTGCGCAGGGATCGCAGAACAACGGATTCACGCGGAGACGCGGTGACGCGGAGCAAAAAAGAGTGTTCAAATCTCTCAACGCGCCTCCGCGTCTCCGCGTGAACTATCAAATACGCAAACATTTCAGCCTAAAGCCGCCTTCACCAATCCGCTAGCCTTGCTCATATCCAGCTGAGGCCCGTGGCGTTCCTTCAGCGTCGCCATAACCCGGCCCATATCCTTCAGGCTCTCGGCCCCAAGCTCGGCCTTGATGCCCTCAATCGCCGCGCTGGTTTCGGCTTCGCTCATCTGGGCGGGCAAAAACTCCTCGATAATCGCCAGCTCAGCCGCCTCGACCGCCGCCAGTTCCGCGCGGCCGCCTTGTTCATACAGCGCAATCGATTCGCGGCGTTGCTTGATCATTTTCTGCATGACCTCGACCACCATCGCGTCGTCGTC
>JANLRW010000043.1:0-3155 GCA_031361925.1 Sphingomonadales bacterium | reverse complement strand
CCCTCGGCGCCGACGCGGTTGCCCTCGCCAACTCCGCGATCCAAGCAATCGGGTGCGTTGGGATGCGCGCGTGCAATACCAACAACTGTCCCGTCGGGATCGCAACCCAGAAGCCGCATTTGCGCGCTCGGCTCCCGGTGGACGAAGCCGCGGAACGACTGAACCGGTTCCTGCGAGCGAGTGTGGAACTCATGCAGATCCTGGCGCGAGCGTGCGGCCACGATCACCTCAATGAGTTCACGGCCGATGATCTCACGACATTCGATCGGGATATGGCGCACCTCACGGGCGTCGCATACGGAGGGGTTTCGTTGTGAGCAAGGCTTCAGCAGCCGTCGAGTGGCACAAGGTGGCCGAGCATGCGCTGTCGCGCTCGTCATGAGCGACCGTCAGGGGATCGAGATCGACTATTGCCCGCAGTGCCGCGGCGTGTGGCTCGACCGCGGTGAACTCGACAAGATAATTGAGCGCAGTGCGGCCGACTTTGCGCCCGCTGTCAAAAGCGCGCCGCCGCCCCCGCATCAGGGGTATCAGCAGCAAGCATATTCATCGGACTCGCACGGCTTTGGCCATAAAAAGCGCAAAAAGTCTTTTTTCGAAGAGATTTTTGATTAGCGCAGGATAAGGTGCGGCGATGAGCAACCGATCCTCCCGCGCCCGTCTGCGTGCTTTTCAGCATATGCGCGATAATCCGCCCGATCCGGGGTTTATCGCCGATCTGGAATTCCTCGAAAACCGCGATCTCGATTTGTCAGTGCGGATCGGCGGGATGCTGGCGTTTAACGCGCTGATGGTCACCATCGGCACGCATCCAATTTCGGCCAGCCCCGGCGCGCCGCTTAGCCTCGATGCCGCAACCCAGCCGGTTCTGACCATTGCCAGCGTAATCGGTATCGTGCCGCTGATTGTCTCCAGCGCGTTATGCCTTAGCGCGTTGTTGCGCGGGGAGGAGTTCGATACCGATGGGTTGGAAGGCAACGACACCGGCTTGCGGCAACGCCTGTTCGCGGCGTTTATCGCTTCAATCGACGTTCAGAGCCGTCTGCTCCGCCAATCGGTCATTGCCACCTTCATCGGCGGCAGCATGACACTGGCGGTGTGGGCTTGGATCATGGCGGAGAAGATGATCTGAAGGCTTCATTAGGTGATTGCGTATCGAAGGCGTAGGCTTAGCGCCCGCCTGTTCCCCCTAGGAGAAACCGCATGGCCAAGAGCCAAAAGAAATCGAGCAAAGAAGTCCGCAAACCAAAGGCCGAAAAAGCACCCAAGCAAAACGCCTCCAATCCGTCGACCAAGGCAGGCGTCGTGCGCGGCCTCGATAATATGAAGAACTAGCGTCAGGACCTGCTCAGTTGCCCGCGCGCACCAAGCGCGTGCGGTTGCGGGTGATCCACTCGGCCTTGTCATCGTCGAGAAAGTCGATTTGCTTGACGGTTTCCAACGCTTCACCGTCGCGCAATGTGGTTAGGCGCAGCATCGCAGGACGGTTATCATCCGTGGCTTTGGTTTCTTCAACGACCGTCCAATGCGCCGCGTCCTTGGCATTGCCCTCTAACCGGGCAGTGTAGATGGTAATCTCCGGATCGCGGCCCTTGCGGAATGTGCCGACTGAGATTGTACCTTTTGCGGCGTCGAACAATTCAACTGTCGTGATGCGGACATTGCCCACAGTTGGCCCGTCATCAAAATCCGACCGGCGGATCATTGTCGCGCCGTCGCCCTGATCTTCGACACTGGTTTTAACCGGAATGCCGAACCATTTGTTTGCCCCGTAATCGAGATATTCCAAACTGCCCGCCCAATTTCCGCTAAGCGATGCACGCGCTTGGGCCAGATCAATTGTCGCCTGAGGCGCAGGCTGCGCGGTTGCGGAGACGGATGTGGCAATGAGCAGAACGGAGGCGATGATACGCATAATTTACTGGTCTCCCGATTGGCTTCGCTGTGAGTTACGACACAATATTGCGTTTGGACGCAAGCAAGTCGGTTGAAAAGCTGTTTTGATTGTGAGTTTATCCCGCTATCGCGGCGGCCATGATTATTTATGACCATTTGATCCAGCCCGACAACGGGCAAGCGGCAACCCCTATCCACATTGTCGATAAGGATGGCTTTGACGTTTGGCTGGCCGCGCAACCCGACGCGGTCCGTGCCGCGGTGAAGGCACAGAAATTCGGTGGCGGCGCGAATGATGTCGCGATTTTGCCGGGCGAGAAGCCGGGTGATTGGGCTGTGGTTGCGGGTGTGACGGATAACGCAGAGCTTGGCGTTTGGAATTTGGCCAAGGCCTCCACCAGCTTGCCCGAAGGCACATACCGGTTGGTCGATGCCGACGTGGGCGACGCGATGCTTGGCTGGATGCTGGGGCAATATAGCTATGACCAGTATCTAAGCGAACCCAACGTAACCGGTGCGCGAATTTTGCTGGTCAAGGAACCGGGGCGGATACAAGCGGCGGCGCATCAGGCGGCGGCGACGGCGTTGGTGCGCGATCTGGTCAATTGTCCGGCGGCAGATATGGGGCCGAACGGCCTGGAGGCCGAAGCGAGGCGCATCGCCAAGGGGCATAAGGTGGACGTTACGGTGACCAGCGGCGATGCTCTGGAGACCGGCTATCCGCTTATCCACGCGGTCGGTAAAGCGGCGATGCGCGAACATGCGCCGCGTTTGATCGAGATCGAGTGGGGCGACCCGCGCCACCCACGGATCGCTATTGTGGGGAAGGGCATCACTTTCGACAGCGGCGGGCTTGATATCAAACCCGCGAGCGGAATGCGGATTATGAAGAAGGATATGGGCGGTGCGGCCCATGCCTTGGCGCTGGCCGAGCTGATCATGGCCGCGCATTTGCCGGTGCGGCTGCATATGCTGGTCGCGGCGGCGGAGAATAGCATCGCGGGCAATGCTTTCCGGCCGGGCGATATTCTGAAAAGCCGCAAGGGGATTACCGTCGAGATCGACAATACCGATGCCGAGGGACGGCTGGTGCTGGCCGATGCGTTGGCGAAGGCGGTTGAGGATAAGCCGCTTTTGGTCGTCGATTTTGCAACGCTAACCGGCGCGGCGCGGACAGCTTTGGGGCCTGATCTACCCGCAATGTTCAGCAATGATGATGGAGTGGCCGATGCGCTGCTCCGCGCGGCCAAATCAGCGAC